>JAGWTX010000168.1 GCA_028875955.1 Bacteroidota bacterium
CGACAGTTTTAAACGACTGACTTCCGGATTTTTCTATAAGATCATCAACAACCTTTCTGATCTTGATCTAGAGGATGGCATATCTGATTTCAGGCTGATGGATAAAAAGGTTGTGAACATCCTGAACCAGCTTTCGGAAGAAGAGCCATTTTTCCGGGGTCTGGTCAAATGGGTGGGTTTTCAGCAGGCGGGCATCCCCTATACACCCAAACCAAGACTGGCAGGAGAAACCAAGTACAGCACCAAGGTCCTGGCCAAACTGGCTGTCAGGGGCATCACTTCTTTCAGTACCAGGCCCCTGTATCTTGCCGCTTATCTGGGTTTTATTTTTTCTTTGTTATCCCTGCTCTATATACCCTATATCATTTTCAGTTTTTATTTCGGTCACCCGATTTCAGGGTGGGCCTCCATGATTGCCACGATTGCTTTTTTTGGCGGTCTCCAGCTCACGATCCTGGGTTTGATCGGCATTTACCTGGGCAAACTATTTATGCAGAGTAAACAAAGACCGCATTATATCGTAAAAGATTCTTCACGCAATTAACGTATTGACAACCCCGATCTGCCATGGCGTTTGCTTTCTTCCAGAAAAACATTTTATACAACAAGAAACTGGCAGCATTTCTCTGGTTCAGTCTTTCACTGATTGCCGTAATCCTGGAATATTCCAGAAGCACCGGGAATAATTTCCTGATCTTTAAAGGGGTATTTGAACACACGATCCAGCAGAAGAACCTATACCTGGAATACCCGGCGGAATATGCCGATGTAAATTTATACGGTCCGGTTTTCAGCCTGGTCATCGCTCCCTTTGCCATTTTACCGGTATGGATGGGCGTTGTGCTTTGGGTGATGTTCAATGCGACCCTTCTCTATATTGCCATTCAAAATCTTCCCATTGCCGGTAAATGGAAAAATGCCATCCTGATCTTTTCATCTGTAGAAATGATGAATTCTGCAGAATGGATGCAAAGCAATGCCATGATCTGTGCCTGTCTGCTGTTCGGATTCCTGTTTATCAACCGAAACAAAGAGGTATGGGCTTTGTTTTTTATCCTGTTGGCAACCTTTATCAAATTATACGGGATCGTAGGTTTTACCTTTTTTCTCTTCAGCAAAAACAAAGGGAAATTTATTTTCTGGGCTTGCTGCTGGTCGGTTGTGTTTTTTGTAGCGCCCATGATCCTGTCGAGCAAAGCATTTATCATTCAGTCCTATAGCGACTGGTATGAACGTTTGCAGTTAAAAGACATCCGCAATACGCGGATGGATATCAAAAACGATTTCCAGGACATTTCTGTAATGGGCATGATACGCCGGATTTTCCATATAGATGACCTGAAAAACATCTGGGTAACCCTGCCCGCCATCCTGTTGTTTGCAACGCAACTATTACGGATTCCCTATTACAAGGATCTGCGATACCGGTTATACCTGTTGTGTTCCGTGCTGATCACCACCATCATTTTTACCACCAGTTCTGAATCGCCCACCTATATTATCGCGTTCCCGGCAGTTTGTATCTGGTATATACTTCAACCGCCGTCGAAATGGGTGAACGGGTTCTTTATTTTTGCCTTGTTGCTGACCAGTTTTTCCTATTCGGATATTTTTACGCCGTATGTACGCACACATATCGTTCGCCCATATTCGCTGAAAGCCCTCCCCGGTTTTATCATGTGGCTGATCCTGCTCTGGCAGATCTGGCGGAAGGATTTCCTGAAAGTGGATATGGCAAAACTGGAAAACAGCACTAACCTGTAACTGATGGGAAAAGACCGGCATATCCTTTTGAGTTTTGATGTGGAAGAGTTTGATCTGCCACTGGAATATGGCCATCAGATTCCTATGGAGAAACAAATTGAAACCGGTATAAACGGATTAAAGGCAATCGACCCCTTTCTGACAGATCCGGATCTCAAAGTCACTTTATTTACCACAGCGCATTTCGCTCTCCAGGTACCCGACAGCATTCGGTCATTGGCCGAACACCATGAAATCGCTTCCCATACCTATTATCATTCCTCATTCGATGTGCCGGACTTGCTGGCATCCAGATTGGCATTGGAAAAGATCAGCGGTACAAATGTCAATGGCATACGGATGCCCAGGATGCGGGATGTACTGGCTGCAGACCTGCTGCAGGCTGGTTATACCTATGATTCTTCTATAAACCCCACATGGATCCCAGGCAGGTATAATCATTTCAACCTGCCCAGAACCACTTTCCTGGAAAAAGATCTTACCCGGATACCCGCTTCCGTTTCACCGCTGATCAGGGTGCCCTTGTTCTGGCTGAGTTTCAAAAACCTGCCCTTTCCTGTTTACAAATCACTGGCCCTGCAAACTTTACAAAAAGACGGTTATCTCTGTCTCTATTTCCATCCCTGGGAATTTACGGATCTGTCCTCATTTGGCCTGCCCGTTATAGTCAGAAAAATTGACGGTAACAGACTGCAGGAAAGACTTCAGCTTTTGCTTACTCATTTAAAAAAAGAGGCGGATTTTATTACAATACAGGATTACCTGTGTCTAGTCCGGCAAAAAGTTGACCGGTTAATAAATTAGGTAGTTGAAGATAACCAATCCTCGGAAGTTGTTAGTTTCCGGGGATTTTTGTTTCTCCATGTTTTGACTTGTATGGTCTGCTGATCGTGCATTTGATGCGGTGTAAGCATTGCGCAACTCAGATGCGGCCTGTTTTTGTTGTAAAGCGTGATCGCTTGCCGAGTATGCCTGCTGACCTCATCAATATCAGAGAACACGCTGTCCAATCCAAACTCATCCTTCAAAATCCCATTTACCCGTTCTGCCACCGCATTGTCGTAAGGACTGCCGTCCTGAGTCATGCTGATGGAGATTCCGTTTTTGTTGAGCACATTTACATAGCCCGAACTGCAATATTGCAAACCCCGGTCAGAGTGATGGATAAGTGCCTCATTATACTTTCGTTTGGCCAGCGCCATCCGTAAGGCTTCGGTTGTTGAGGTGCTTGCCATTCCCGGACTTACGCAATACCCCATGATCTGCTTGGAGTAGGCATCTGTTACAAGGTGCAAATACACAAAACCAGACTCAACCGCTATATATGTGATATCCGATACCCATAACTGCTCGGGGCGATCCAATATCATTCCTTTCACCAGATCAGGGTATTTATGCATCCAGTGCCTGGAATCGGTAGTCATTGTATACCGCTTTTTCTTTTGCACCAGCAAACCCTCTTTACGCAAAATAGAGAACAGCTTATCACGACCTATTGACAACCCCTCTTCTCTAAACTCCTTTCTAAGTAAGTAATACAGCTTCCTTGTACCCATCCGGGGCATTTGCCTGCGTATCTGCAAAACCTTGCTTTTAGCTGTAGCAGCGTGGCAAACTTCCTTCTGGCGATTTGATTTTAGCTTATAGAACGCCTGCTTCGTATAGCCAAGCTGTCGGCAGACACTGGTAATATTTATTCCTGGTCCTGCTGCAAGCTCTTTGACAACTCGGCTTCGATTTTTTTTATAACATCAGTATCCAGTTCGCGGTTTGTTACCTCGATCAGCTTATCGTATACCTTGATCTTTAACTCCGCCGCTTTGAGTTTTGCTTCCAATTCTTTTATTCTGTGTTTTTGTGGATCTTTCATCGGTCTGCCTGTCGCTTTTTGTTGAGGATACGCTAATTTACCGTATTTACGGCACCAACGAAGAACTGTACTGTTGCCACCCAAACCATACTTCTGTTGAAGTTGGTCCTTGTTCAACAGCCCTTGTTCAAACTCCCTGACAACCTGTTTTTTAAACGTTTCACTGAACGACTTCTGGGCCTTGGTCGTCTTGATTGTAACCTTTAACTGATCCATCTTTGTTGAATTTGTGGTCAACCTTTATTAGGACGGGACACTGACCATAAAAAAGCCCCGCTGATACGGGGCCCTTTTTTATCTAAACGAACCTATGACTATTTATAGATGCTGAGACTTCCAAAAAGTGAAACCTGTAATATGCGTTTTTTGGCACCGTCTTCCAGTGAAACATAATAGGATTTTTCACCATCCTTTTCAAATTCGATGGCATCGGTCACTTTGTAGTTGCCAAAATCCTTTTTTATTTTTTGCTGGGCATTGACCGGCAGGCTCTTAAATTCCACCTTACGGCTCTGACCGATCAGTTCACCATCGGTGCCGAAAAATGCTTCAATCGTTTCATCTGCATACTGGAATGTAGCTTTTACATAGTTCTCTTTCGCATCCCATTTTACATTTTTTGCATCAGCAAAAAGGGCTTCAAAATTGTTTTTTACCCGGAAATTTACTTTGGAGGCATCCAATGCAAAAGCACTGGAACCGGCTGCAACAAAAAGCATGGCGGCTAACAAAATTTTTTTCATACAACTGTTTTTAGTTTTTATTAATTAGTTAGGATTGTCATTTTTGATTGACAGGTCAAATCTAATCAGCCCGGGACCAGGCAAAATGCTATTGTGACAGAAAGCAAACCGAACCATTCCTGATGTATGAGCGGTAAGACATTCACTAACACAGCGAAGAAAAAAATCCCTGGAATACAGTAATGACAAGGCTTACGGAAGAATTCTTAAGAAAATCATAAATGCCGTTATCAAGCGGTTAATTTTGAAAAGTGGTTTTAACAAACCCTGTTTTTCAAAAAATAATTTGTTGGTGAGCGAATATATTTAGACATTTGTCTAAATATATAAACAATCCCAGCCAGTGAATAGCCTGTTCAAAGCCCTGAATGATGCCACCCGGAGAGAAATATTGGAAATGCTGAAGGAAGGCGATCTGACTGCAGGAGAAATTGCGGAAAGATTTGACATATCAAAACCCAGCATATCGCACCACCTGGATTTGCTGAAACAGGCAGACCTGGTAACCGCGGTAAAAGAAGGTCAGTATATCCGTTATTCCCTGAACACAACCGTGATGGATGAGGTTTTAAAATGGTTTCTGCAATTCAACAAAACAAAAAAATCCAGGGGCTGACAAACCAGTTCCTTTAAAAATTCATTTTAATCCATATCGCATATAACCAAACCGCCTTCAATACACGAAAATGAAAAAGACATCATTGCTGGGGAGACTGATCATTTTATTTATCATCTGTATCCCCCTTGTCTATACCGCGTATCTGTACCCCTCTTTGCCTGAAACCATTCCGCTTCATTTCAATATCGAAGGGAAACCGGATGGATTTGGCAACAAGTCAAAAATCTGGTGGGTAACCCTGCTTCTTACGCTGGTTTCCGGCTTTGTATACCTGATCATCACCAACCTGCCCAAAATCGATCCCAAGAAAACAGCCAGGCAATCGCCTGAACTTTTTCACAAGATCGCTACCATCCTTGTCATTTTTTTAAGCGCCATCAACCTGGTCATCCTTTTTGCCACCCAAAAAGGCGCTTTCAGTTTTGGCAAACCTATTCTGCCCTTATTGGGATTGCTTTTTGCCGTGCTGGGCAATTATATGCACAGTATCAAACCCAATTATTTTGTGGGATTCCGGACACCCTGGGCATTGGAAAATGCGGATAACTGGCGAAAAACACACCAACTGGTGGGAAAGATCTGGGTGCCCGGTGGGATTCTTTTGATGTTAGCCTCCTTCCTGTTTGAAGGGAAAACTGCCATCATTGTTTTTTATGCGATCATGACCATCCTGGTGCTTGTTCCGTTGTTGTATTCCTACCGCTATTATAAAAATCATTCATAAATGCATATGAAAAATACCATCCTAACTATATGCCTGTACCTGTTTTCGTATACAACCCAGGCCCAGTCTGTCACAGGCAGCTGGCAGGGTGCCATCCAGGTGAGAGGGAATCAGATCCACATCAATTTTCATATCCGGAAAGACAGCAGCGGGTATTCTGCCAC
>JAGWTX010000169.1 GCA_028875955.1 Bacteroidota bacterium
TGATTGCAACTACATGCTGTATCGGAGCCTATGTACCCCAAACCATTCTGCATGAGGGTGCGGATAAAGCGGAACTCGAATTCAAATGGTGGCTCGATATGTTTGGGGAGGACTATTATATTGAATTACAGCGGCACAATATCAAGGAACAGGAAATCATCAACCAGACCCTGCTGGCCTTTTCCAAAAAATACAAAGTGCCCGTTATTGCCACCAATGACAGTCATTATGTAGACCGCGACGATTCCAATGCACACGATATCCTTTTATGCATCAACACCGGTGAAAAACAGAGTACCCCTGGTTTTGATGATTTTGTGAATGATGATATCCAGATGAAAAATCGCCGGTTCAAATTTCCCAATGACCAGTTTTATTTCAAGACCACGGAAGAAATGTCGAAACTCTTCAGTGATATACCCGAATCTCTGGATAATACCAATGCAGTCGTAGATAAGATTGAGATCCTGAACCTGAAAAAAGACATTCTTCTCCCCGCCTTTCCGATTCCGAAAGAGTTTCAGGTACATGCGGATGCCAACCTGAACCAGTGGGAATTTTTACAGCACCTGACCCGTGAGGGAGCCAAAATGCGTTACAGTGATCTGACTCCGGCTATCCAGGAAAGAATCGATTTTGAATTGTTTACCATACGGACCATGGGTTTTGCGGGTTATTTCCTGATTGTGAGCGACTTTATCAAGGCCGGCCGGGAAATGGGTGTTTTTGTGGGACCGGGTCGTGGTTCTGCAGCGGGCAGTGTGGTGGCTTATTGTATCGGCATCACGAATATAGACCCGATCAAATACAACCTGCTGTTTGAACGTTTCCTGAATCCGGACCGTAAGAGCATGCCCGATATTGATACGGATTTTGATGACGAAGGCCGGCAGAAAGTGATCGATTATGTAGTTGATAAATATGGCAAGAACCAGGTGGCACAGATCATCACCTATGGTACCATGGCAGCCAAAATGAGTATCAAGGATGTGGCCAGGGTATTGGACCTGCCATTGGCGGAAAGCAATATGCTGGCGAAACTGGTACCCGATAAACCCGGTACGGAACTGAGAAGGGTGTTACATGCGCCACTGACCATCAAGGAGGGGGAAAAATCACTCGAAGAAAAAGAAGCCTATCAGCAGGAAGATATCGAAAACGTAAAAAAGATCCGCGAGATTTACAACGGATCCGATATCCGCTCCCAGGTTTTGCATGAGGCCGAAAGACTGGAAGGATCTGTCCGCAACACCGGGATACATGCAGCCGGAATCATCATCGCACCCAAAGACCTGACCGACCTGCTGCCGGTGGCCATATCAAAGGACTCTGATTTATGGGTAACCCAGATTGAAGGAAGCGTTATTGAAGACGCCGGTGTTATCAAGATGGACTTTCTGGGGCTGAAAACCCTGTCCATTCTTAAGACGGCCCTGGAACTCATCCAACAGAACCATGGGGTCAGTATTGACCTGGATAATATTCCACTCGATGATGAGCCTACTTTCCAATTGTACCAGAAAGGCGAAACCAATGCCACTTTCCAGTTTGAAAGTGTGGGCATGCAAAAATACCTGCGGGAATTGAAGCCGGATAAATTTGATGACCTGATTGCGATGAATGCCCTGTATCGCCCGGGTCCTATCGCCTATATCCCCAAATTTATCGACCGGAAACATGGCAGGGAGCCCATCAGTTATGACCTGGATGATATGAAGGAATACCTGGAAGACACGTATGGGATCACCGTTTACCAGGAACAGGTGATGCTGTTGAGTCAGCGTATCGGCGGATTCACCAAGGGTGATGCCGATATCCTGCGTAAAGCCATGGGTAAGAAACAGAAATCGGTGCTGGATAAGATGAAGGCCCAGTTTATTTCCGGGGCCACTGCGAAAGGGCATCCTGCGGATAAACTGGAAAAAATATGGACCGACTGGGAAGCTTTTGCACAATATGCCTTCAATAAATCGCACTCAACCTGTTATGCCTTTGTTGCGTATCAGACCGCCTATCTGAAAGCGCATTACCCGGGTGAATACATGTCTGCCGTCCTGAATCATGCAGGTGCGATTGAAAAAATCACCTTCTTTATGGAAGAGTGCAAAAGAATGGGGATCAAAGTGCTCGGGCCAGACATCAATGAATCGCTGAAAGGGTTTGCCGTAAACCAGAAAGGGGAAATCCGTTTCGGACTGGGTGGCTTAAAAGGCGTGGGTGATGCGGCCGTTGACAATATCATAGCGGAAAGGGAAAGAGGGGGTAACTATGAGAACATCTTTGATTTTATCAAAAGGGTTCTTCAGAAAAATGTCAATAAGAAATCACTCGAAAGCCTGGTTTATTCAGGGGCTTTTGACTGTTTTACCGAATACCATCGTGCCCAATATTTCCATGTTCCGGATTCGGATAAGATGAATGGGCTGGAACGGATCATCAGTTATGGCCAGGCGAACCAGAGTGTGGTGGGAAACGCCAACACCCTTTTCGGCGATCTCTCCGATTCCATGAAAGTACAGATGCCCAAAATCCCCAATTGCGAACCCTGGACACTGACCGAATTACTGGATCATGAAAAGGAAGTAACGGGTATGTTTATGAGTGGTCACCCCCTGGATCATTTTAAATTTGAATTGAAATACTATGGGATAACCAAAATCAACGACTTCAATGAGATCAAAGACAATCTTCACCTGCAACCTTACACAAAGGGTTTACGCGTAGCCGGATTGATCATCGATGTACAGCACCGGGTTACCAAAACCGGAAAAAATTTCGGTTCATTCGTTATTGAAGATTTTACCGGTAAAACCGAATTCCTTTTGTGGAGCGAAGACTATATCAAATTCCAGAACTACCTGGATAAGGGACAAAACGTATTGCTCACCGGGTATTTCCGTCCCCGCTACAACCGACCGACAGAATTTGATTTTAAGATCAATACCATGTCGCTGCTGGAAACCGTAAAACAAAACCTGACCCGGAGTATTGAGATCAATATGCATCCTGCATCCGTAACACCCGATTTTGTTGATTTTGTTGATAGAAATGTCAGGAACTACCCTGGCAAATCCTCACTCCGGTTCAACATATATGAACCCAAGGAAAACATGAAAGTCAGTTTGTATTCCTTTGAAAAAGGTTTTCTCATGAATGAGGAAATGGCCGATTTCCTGATGGGGAACCCGGATGTGGATGTGAATGTAGGGCTGATTGGATAAACCATTGATAGGAAGAGCCTTCTTATCCGTTCAATTTTGATCAGCGGATTTTCATTGCGATTTGTAACCGCTCTGCAACATTATCCCAATTTACAATATTGAGCATGGTGTCTACAAAATCGTTTCGTTTGTTTTTATATTTCAGGTAATAAGCATGTTCCCACACATCCAGTACAAGTAAGGGGATTACCCCCCACTGGGTAAGTTTCTCGTGGTTTTCACATTGCAGTATGGTGAGTTTATCAGCGAAAGGCTGATATCCGAGTATTCCCCAGCCATTGCCATCCACATCCTTTGAGGTTTTGGACAAATACAGTTTCAGCCTTTCATAACTGCCAAAATCCTTTTCTATTCTTTTCAGTAATTCACCCGAAGGGTCATTCTTGGTGTTGGTCAGATTTGTCCAGAAAATCGTATGCAGTACATGAGAGGAAAAATGATAGCTGAGTTTTCTCGTCCAGTAATCAACCGTTTCGAGGTTATTGTCATCCATGGCTTTCCGGATCATCTGCAAATCCTTGTTGGCACCTTTCACCGCACCTCCATGGTGAAAGGTATGGTGCAGATAAACCGTTTCCTCATCCATATAGGGTTCCAGAAAATTCCGGTTATAGGGTAAGGACAATAAAGTAAAATTCCCATCCTTATCAGTTAAGTTGTCCATACCGTTACCCGCATAATGCTGGGCCTGTACAGAATTTGTTGGTAAAATGGCTGATGCAGAAAGAATGGCGGAGGCGGATAAAAAGGATTTACGGTCCATCGTAATTTTTTTATAATGTACGCTATTTTTCATCAGAGGTGGCTTCCTAATCAGAATTTGAGGGAATTTTAACCCCCCAACGGATTTTACAAGTATAGACCGTCTTTTGCTGGGAGCCCTCCCCCGTCAAAGGATAAACCATTATTGAAAGAAGGTGGGAGGCTTCTTTTAGATAATAGATTACACTTGAACCAGAAGGGTCGTTTTCGGTGCGGATACCTGGGAAGGGTTGTTTGGGTATTCCTTCATCCTCACTTATGATAAGGCAAAAACTCAATGGTACCGATCCGGTAAATATCAGCAACGGTAGCCGTTGACCCGTTCACAAAAAGGCTGCCCAGCGAAGCATACTGCGTATTGGGTGCTAGTACAATGTATAAATCATCATTATTCAGTTGATCAGGATCAACCAGCATACCACCTGATGGCTGGATGGTTCGCCTGATCTGTATCCTGAGATAGGAATGCAGGGGTTGGCTCAATTGACAAATAAACTTGACAAGAATCTCACAGGGCTTTGCAGGGGGTATTCTTTTTATAGCTGTAACAGGTGATAACGGGCGTAAGCTGTATGGTCAGAACAGTGCTGTCCAGGTCTTTTTCAAAATAACTGCTACCCAATTCCTGTGTGGTGATTGTATAGTACTCAGCCACTTTCTCTGCTGATTTCGTACATCCCAGCATCCCGAAAAACAAGGGTACCAGTATGACCCAAACGTTGTTTTTCATATACTTTCCTCATTACCCTAAAAATAGCCTTGCATCAGACAAAGAAAAATGATATAAATTGGCTGGATACCTGTCAGAATTCATTGATTTGTTTGTATTTTTTTCGTATATTATGACCATAATCCTCCTTCATTCAGGCTTTCCGGACGGTTTTATGGGTTTGGCGCACTGACAGCACCCATATCAGGAAATCCCCAATTTTTAGCAAAAACTGACCCCCTGTCAGGTTTTCACTGTTGCAACGTCATTAATAACAACGGTGGAAAAGTCAAAAGCGCATATCCGGGGGATTGGATTTATATTTGATATACTACCTGAAACAGATAAACTAATAAAACATAAACAATTAAACAGTAAAAAATGGCTTTAGAACTAACAGACGCGAACTTCCAGACCAATGTCCTGGACAGCGATAAACTGACCCTGGTTGATTTCTGGGCAGAATGGTGTGGACCTTGCCGGGCTATCGGACCCGTTATTGAAGAACTGGCAAAGGAATACGATGGTAAGGTCAATGTGGGAAAAGTGAATGTGGACCACAATCCGAACCTGAGTGTGAACTATGGTATCACTTCCATACCTGCTATTCTCTTTATCAAGGGTGGACAGATCGTAGATAAACAGATTGGAGCAGTTCCGAAATCTGTACTGGATAAAAAGATTCAGGCCCATATTTAAGAGAAGGGCTGATCACTGAAAAAAGAGTTTCATTGGAAACTCTTTTTTTTTGTCCCGGGAAAACCGGGAGACAACCCTCTTGTAAAATCCATTGTCCGAGTTTTGTTTATCCTTATCTTTCTGCCCTAAACCGATACTATGCTGAACATCAAGCCCCGTCTGATGCTGATGAACTTTCTGGAATTTTTTGTCTGGGGATCCTGGCTGATTTCTCTGGGTGGCTATATGATTGTTACGCTTCATTTTACCGGAGGCGAAGTGGGTGCTGTCTATGCGACAATGGGGATTGCCTCCCTTTTTATGCCGGCCCTGATGGGCATTGTGGCAGACAGATGGGTAAATGCGGAAAAGGTTTTGGGTATCCTGCATATCATCGGGGCGGTACTCCTGATCTGGGCATCAACGGTAAGCGACTACCGGACCTTTTATCTGATCATGCTTTTGAATTCAATGGCATTTATGCCCACCATTGCCTTAAACAATACG
>JAGWTX010000170.1 GCA_028875955.1 Bacteroidota bacterium
GGGTCATGGCTCCAGAGTTGGAAGCCTATGTCAGGGATGCCGAATCCAAAGATACAGGTAAGCTTTCCGGCTTTGGTTCAACCGTCAAGGGATCCATGGCAGATCCGGTAAAGGAAAAGGCAGTCTATTTTTATTTTGATCCGAACAGTATTCCGGAAGCAGGCTGGAGGAAACTGGGTCTGCCAGCGAAAACCATACAGACCATCTTGCATTACCGGCAAAAAGGCGGGAGGTTTCATACTGCGGCAGATATCCGAAAGATCTGGGGGCTATCCGTTGAAACGGCGGATCAGCTGATACCCTATATCAGGATTGCCCAACCAGATTCAGGACGATGGATGCATTCTCGGCAAACTGTTGCCGGCAATCCGGCTCAGCTTAAAGCAAAAACCCGAAACATTGATATCAATACGGCCACTGTTGAAGAATGGGAATCACTACCGGGTATCGGGGAAGTATTGGCCAAAAGGATCCTGGCATTTAGAAAACGTTTGGGTGGCTTTAGAAGTTTGGAACAGGTAAGCCGAACCTATGGTTTGTCTGATTCTGTATACCGTAGCATTCTTCCTCTACTGCGGATGGAAACCCAATTGCCTGACAAACTGGACCTCAATTCGGTTACTGCGCTTGAACTTCAACAAGTAACGGGTATTACAACTGCTCAGGCAGTTGCCATCATTGCCTATCGGAAACAGTATGGTTCCTTTCAGCAGATCGAAGACCTGAGAAAAATCGTTTTTATCAGTGATTCGGTTTTCCAGCAGATCAAACCCTTTCTGTACATCCCTGAAAAACTATAACAAAAAATGATGGATTTGTCATATAAAAACACTTAGATTTGCATCGAAAACTAACAAACGATAGTTTGTTTTCAGGGGGCTGCCAAAAAGCAAGATTTTGTTATTAGGCAGCCTCCGTCTATGTAAACCAATAAGTTATGAATTTTCAGTCTTCCGAATTAACCCAACAGGTTGCACAAACAGCTCGTGATTTTGCCTTGCAATACATCAAACCGCATGTCATGGAATGGGATGAGCAGCAACTGTTTCCTTTACCCCTTTTTCAGGAGATGGGAAAGATGGGTTTGATGGGTGTGCTTGTGCCTGAAAAATATGGCGGGGCAGGACTGGGTTATTTCGAATACAATGCCATCATTCAGGAAGTTGCCAAAGTATGCGGTTCAATCGGCCTGAGTCTGGCAGCCCATAATTCGCTTTGCACCAATCATATCCTGAGTTTCGGATCAGAAGAACAAAAAATGAAATGGTTACCCAAACTGGCAACCGCAGAATGGCTGGGGGCCTGGGGGCTGACGGAACCCAATACGGGAAGTGATGCAGGCAATATGAAGACAACAGCCGTAAAAGACGGGGATGACTGGATTATCAATGGTACCAAAAACTGGATCACACACGGATTGTCTGGAAATGTTGCGGTGGTCATTTGCCGAACCGGCGAGCCCCGCACCAGCGGCAATTCCACCGCATTTGTAGTGGAAAGAGGAACCAGTGGTTTTTCGGGTGGCAAAAAAGAGAACAAACTGGGTATGCGTGCCAGTGAAACCGCCGAAATGATATTTGATAACTGCCGGATCCCGGATAGTCACAGGCTGGGTGAGGTAGGGGATGGTTTTCGGCAGGCCATGAAAATCCTGGACGGGGGCCGGATCTCGATAGCTGCCCTCTCGGCAGGTATTGCAAAAGGAGCTTATGAAGCCGCTTTGCAATATTCACAGGAACGGTATCAGTTTGACAAACCGATTGCCAGTTTTCAGGGGATCAGTTTTAAACTGGCGGATATGGCTACCGAAATAGCCGCCGCTGACCTGTTGATCTGGCAGGCCTGCGATCGAAAGACCCGGGGACTGAATGTGACCAAGGAAGGAGCCATGGCCAAGTATTTTGCCAGTGAAGTGGCCGTGAAAACAGCCAATGACGCGGTTCAGATTTTTGGCGGATACGGCTATACAAAAGATTTTCCGGTGGAGAAATACTATCGTGACGCAAAATTGTGTACTATTGGAGAAGGAACTTCTGAAATACAGAAATTAGTGATATCCAGGGAAGTACTTCATAATTAGTCTCTTTCGATTGCTTGCTTATAGAAAAAGCCCTCTGATGAGGGCTTTTTTGTGGGACTAGGCAACTATTTAATATATTTATTTAATTTTCTCGCTTATTAGCAGTATTCCGTGAACAGAAACCAACCGCTATATATATTCCTGTTTATTTTTCTGCCCTGTATCTTTTTATGTGCTGATATTCATGCTGCTGACAAAAAAAACCAGCTGGCCACGATCAAATCGATAGACTCATTGAATCAACTGGCTGCCAGCCAGAAAAGTCTTGATGTGGCCAAATCACTAAGCAATCTTTTTATTGCGGAAGAATTGGCCAAATCGGTTGACTACCAATCCGGGTTGGCACTGAATTATCTGTATCAGGGAGGTATTTTTATGCAAATCGGATACGATAAACGTGCCTTGTCGATCTACTACAAATCGCTCCAGATCTATAAAACGCTCAATGATACGTTTCATGTTGCCATGACAAGTCAGCAGATCGCTCATTCACTTCAGAACGATCTCCAGACTGAGGAAGCCCTCCGGCTTTATAATGAATCGTTGACGGTATATCAGCAGCTGAATAAGCAGGAAGAAATTGTCAATATCAAAAATAGCATCGGCGATATATATATCAGGAACCGTTCGATTAACCGTGCTGAGGTCTTATTCAGGGAAGCTTTATCCAAGAGTAAGGAAATCAATTATGCCTACGGTGAACAAAAGGCCCTGTATAGCCTGGGGTTACTCGAAAAGAGCCGGAAAAATATTTTGGCAGCCAGGAAATATTTTCAATCCTCAATGAGCATGGATTCTGTTTCAAACGATAATTATGGCATCAGTCTGAACCTGTTGCAGCTTTCCGATCTGAAACAGAGGGAAAGCGAATATGATAATGCCATTTTATTAGCCAAAAAAGCATACAGCGTCGCTGCTCAGATACCTGCGTACAGCCTTTTGAATGAAGCTGCCAGTAAGGTGATTGAAGGGTTTCGGATGCAGGGAGATATCGGGAAAGCCTCTCAATGGCAGGATTCACTTTTGAAGATTCTGCAGCTGCAGAATAAAAATGAAAAGGAATATGCTTTGAATTTTATTGATGTCATCAAAAGCCAGGATGCCAAAAACAGTAATGCTGAAAAAGACCTGGAGAGGCAAAGACAGGTTCAGAAGGAGCAGTTACTGATTATTACGGTAGGAACATTTGTACTGATTGTGGTAGCCGTGTTGGCAGTGCTTGCTTTGGTGAATTACCAGCGTCAACGTTTTTTTGGCAGGGAGCTCAAACAAAAAAATGAAATCATTGAAAGAAACTCCGCCTCACTTGATCAGCTGAATAAAGAGATTTCCAGCCAGAACCTATTGCTGGAAGAAGACAATAAGACCAAGAACAAGTTACTTTCCATCATATCCCATGACCTTCGTACCCCATTGGTGAATACCAAGGGTGTACTGAACCTGGTCAATCAGGGAATGGTGCCGCCCGAGGAAGCCGACCGTCTTTTGCAATTGCTGGAAACACAATACCTGGGCACCACTTCACTGCTGGATAACCTGTTGTTCTGGATCAAGGGGCAAATGGAAGGCAAGGAAGATGTGAAAGTGAAAGTGGGTCTTTACCTCCTGATGAAAAATCTCGAAGAAGAGCATCGCCTGCCGCTGATCAAGAAGAAGATCCAGCTGAGGAACCATATTGACAGAAACGTTTCCATCGTAACCGAAAAGGAGATGATCCGGATTGTCTGCCGGAACCTGATCAGCAATGCCATCAAGTTTACCAATGAAAATGGCTGGATTGAGCTGAATTCCAGGATTGAGGAAGATGCCGATGGGAAAATCCTCTTTCTAACGGTAAAAGACTCTGGTATTGGAATGACCCAGGAAGCGATTGAGAAAGTCAATGCCAAACAGTATTATAACACCACAGGTACTTCCTATGAAAAAGGAAGTGGTTTCGGACTGATGTTATGCCGTGACCTGATCAGCAAAAACGGGGGTGAACTCATCATTGAAAGTGAACCGGGAGCCGGAAGTTCCTTTACCATAAAAATGAGATTGACAGAAAGCTAAGCAGTCTTATTGCTTACTATCAATCATCATTCTTGTTGCCGGCACCAAAAATCTGGTCTACGGCTCCGCCCAGCATAGGAAATTTTTCTTTCACAAATCCGGCAATGCTTTCCACGGCTTTCATGGCCTGATCGGGGGTTAGACCGGCATCTTTCACCAGGCGTTCTATCAATTCGTTCATATCGGTAATTTTTTAGTGTGTATGCTGGCTGCAATATTACTTCCTGTACATAAAAAAGCGATAAGAAGTTATTCCCATCGCTGTCTTTATGCTTTACTTATGATCCGTTTACCGGTCAGGCAACCTTCAGGGCGCTAAGTTTGCTCTTGCCGAATTTCTTCTCGGCATAAGCCAGGGTAACATGTAATTTTTTGGTTTCGGTTCCCGGCAGATCGAACATGGCATCCGTCAGGATGCTTTCACAGATACTCCGGAGACCCCTTGCCCCCAGCTTGTATTCCAGGGCTTTTGTTACCATAAAATCCAGTACGGAATTGTCGATTTTCAGTTCAATATCTTCCAGTTCAAATAAGCGGGTAAACTGTTTGATCAGTGAATTTTTGGGTGCTGTCAGGATATTACGCAGGGTTTCTGCATCCAGCGGATTCAGATAAGTGATCACGGGCAGTCTTCCCAGTAATTCAGGGATCAGGCCAAATTTTTTCAGATCCTGGGCATTGATGTACTGTAACAGGTTTTTCCGCTGGTGTTCCTGCTCTTCTGTGTTCACGCTGAATCCTATGGAATTGGTATTGACCCTGCGGGCGATCACCTTATCGATCCCGTCAAACGCACCGCCGCAGATAAAGAGGATATTCCTGGTATCCACTTTGATCATTTTCTGCTCGGGATGTTTTCTTCCTCCCTGAGGCGGAACCAGCACTTCCGTGCCTTCCAGCATTTTTAGCAGACCCTGCTGCACACCCTCTCCACTTACGTCGCGGGTGATGGAAGGATTATCGCCTTTACGGGCGATCTTATCCAGTTCGTCCACATATACAATACCTCTTTCAGCGGCTGTCACATCGTAATTACAGTTTTGCAGTAAACGGGTAAGCATGCTTTCCACATCTTCCCCTACATAACCGGCTTCCGTAAAAACGGTCGCATCCACGATGGCAAAGGGTACATTCAATAATCTTGCAATGGTTTTTGCCAGTAAGGTTTTACCCGTTCCGGTTTCACCAACCATGATGATATTGCTCTTTTCTATTTCTACCTCGTCCGGCTGCTGCTTATTGTTAACCCGTTTGTAATGATTGTAGACAGCTACAGACAAGACCTTTTTTGCTTCATCCTGTCCTATGACATATTCATCCAGGAATTTTTTGATCTCGGCAGGTCTGCGCACATTCAGTTTAAAATTACTACCGGTCTGACCAGTTTCCTGTTTGGCACTCAGTTCAGAAGCAATGATTTCCTGTGCATGTTCCACACAGTTCTCACAGATATGACCATCCTGTCCGGCGATGAGGATTTTGACTTCATCGCGGTTACGACCGCAAAAAGAACAATGTAATTGAGTTGCTTTCGCCATAATTCATTTTTTTCAATCCAACACAACCTGTCAGTATAAGACAAGTTTCTGCCCACTATTGTTGCAAAGCTATCACAGTTCCCTGTCAGGAACGTGTTATTTCGGGAAAAACCTGTTTGAAAAAGGTGTTTTAGCTTAGATTTTGGTCAAAACAGCGTCTACGATGCCATAGGCAACGGCTTCCTGA
>JAGWTX010000171.1 GCA_028875955.1 Bacteroidota bacterium
GCCTATCAAAACCGGGACACGATGCAGCAATACCTGTTTTCAGATGATTTTCCCTTTTCGAGGGGATACAATGGGGTTGATTTTCCCAGTATGTGGAAATGGGGGGTCAATTATCATTTCCCGATCGCGTATCCGGACCGGGGTTTTGGGAACCTGGTCTATTTTCTGCGGATCAGGGCCAATCTTTTTTACGACGAAACCACAGGAAAAAGCCGGAGAACGGGGATGACCTATCCCTTTCGGAGTGTTGGAACAGAACTCTATTTTGATACCAGGTGGTGGAATCAGCAGCCGGTTACCTTCGGAATCCGGTATAGCCGGTTGCTGGACAATGCTTTCGGTGGCATTTCCCAACCCAATGTCTGGGAGCTGATTTTGCCCATAAACCTCATCAATTAGGTTGTTTTTACCTAAATTTGCCCCTTCAACCCCTGGAATGGGGTAGTTTTTCCACATTTTTAAGATATTTTTCCACTAATTTTTCTTATTCCCGCTACATTGTAATATCTTTGCAGCCCCAAAAATTGTATGTCGAAACAACCACTGATCAAACAAGATGGCGTTATTCTGGAAGCACTGAGCAATGCTATGTTCCGGGTAAAGTTGGAAAACGGTCATGAAATACTGGCCACCATATCGGGTAAAATGAGGATGCACTACATCCGGATCTTACCAGGGGATAAAGTGGGGGTGGAAATGAGTCCATACGATTTGAGCAGGGGACGTATCATTTTCAGGTATAAATAATTTAACGCTGAAAGCATAAGCCTTGGCAACATGCGGTAAGCAGGAACGAGATAAAAAAACAAACAATGAAAGTTAGAGCTTCCATTAAAAAACGCAGCGTTGATTGCAAGATCGTGAAGAGGAAAGGAAAGTTATTTGTGATCAATAAAAAGAATCCCCGCTTCAAGCAGCGTCAGGGATAAGCATGCTTTCCGGATACGGTCCGGGGGGTTCAACAAAAAGTATAAAACTAAATGTAACATATGGCTCGTATTGCCGGTATTGATTTACCAAAAAATAAAAGAGGAGAAATTGGTCTGACCTATATTTTTGGTATTGGCCGTTCAACCGCTCAGTATATTCTTACCAAGGCTGGTATCGACTTTGATAAAAAAGTGAACCAGTGGAATGATGAAGAGCAGGCGGCTATCCGTAATATCATTAACACAGAGTTCAAGGTGGAAGGTGCTCTGCGCAGTGAAGTTTCCATGAGCATCAAACGCTTGCTGGATATCGCCTGCTACCGCGGCCTCCGTCACCGGAAAGGTCTTCCGGTTCGTGGTCAGCGTACCAAAACCAACAGCCGTACCCGGAAAGGTAAACGTAAAACGGTTGCCGGTAAAAAGAAAGTAGCTAAGAAGTAATTTGAAAACTGGTCAATCGAAAGGTTGACCAGTTTTTATACAAATCCGCTACCGCTTGGATCTTCCCATGGAAGGGAGAGGGTACCGGTTCCCGGTTCAACGGGATTATTTTTTCAAAAGCCTGTCTGTAAAGACGGGGAACACCTCAAAAAACAAAAATGGCTAAACCACAAAAAGCGCAAAACAGTGCCAAAGCTGTTGCCAAGAAAAGAGTTGTAAAAGTAGATGCAGCCGGTGAAGTGCGCATTTCAGCAACTTTTAACAACATCATTATCAGTTTTACCAACAAATCCGGTCAGGTCATCAGCTGGAGCAGTGCCGGTAAAATGGGTTTCAAAGGTTCTAAGAAAAATACACCCTATGCCGCCCAGATGGCTGCTGCCGATGCAGCAAAAGTTGCCCTGGAAGCAGGCCTGAAAAGAGTGGAAGTATTTGTAAAAGGACCCGGTTCAGGACGTGAAAGTTCTATCCGTTCGATCTCTCAGTCTGGTATTGAAGTGATTTCTATCAAAGACGTTACGCCTTTACCACACAACGGATGCCGTCCCCCCAAACAACGTAGGGTTTAATTGATTTTGTAAGCTTTTGTCGAAGGTTTTACAACCACAGACCAAAGACTACAAACCATAAATTATAATAGGATACCGTATCGATTTTAGATTTTTATGATACCGTATCGTCACTAAAAAATCACAAATCAAAAAAAAATGGCACGTTACACAGGTCCAAAGACCAAAATCTCAAGAATTTTCGGGGAACCGATTTTAGGAAATGCAAAATGGCTGGGTAAGAACAGCAACCCTCCCGGTCAGCATGGAGCCGCCCGTAAGCGTAAGACTTTGGGTGAATATGCTTTACAGTTACGGGAAAAGCAAAAAGCCAAATATACCTATGGTGTATTGGAGCGCCAGTTCCGTAAGACTTTTGAAGAAGCACAACGTATCAAAGGTGTTACCGGTGAAAACCTGATCAAATTACTGGAAGCCCGTCTGGATAATACCATTTTCCGCCTGGGTCTTACTGCCAGCCGTCCGGAAGCCCGTCAGCTGGTGAACCACAAACACATTACTGTAAACGGTGAAACCATGAATATCCCTTCTTACCAGTGTAAGCCGGGTGACATCATTGCGTATAAACCCAAAAGTGCAGATAACTCATCTGTTACCAGTAAGAGCCGTGGCAAGAATCCTAAATTCAGCTGGCTGGATTGGAACGAAGCTGAAAAGAAAGGGACTTTTATCACTTACCCCGAGCGTGAGAGTGTTCCTGAGAACATCAAGGAGCAACTGATCGTCGAGCTGTACTCTAAATAACAGTGAAATGTGAAAGGTGAAAAGCGGAAACCTTTTGACCTTTCACTTTTAACTTTTCACTCATAAAATTCCTCTTCACCTCTTGTGGGTGCGGAGACAAACCAGTAAAAAACAAGTTTTAATATGGCCATATTAAGCTTCCAGAAGCCCGATAAGATCGTTTTACAGAAAGCAAATGATTTCGAAGGACAATTCGAATTCCGTCCGTTAGAGCCAGGCTTCGGTCTGACCATCGGAAATGCTTTACGCAGAGTATTATTGAGTTCATTAGAAGGTTATGCTTTAGTGGGTATCAAGATCGAAGGTGTAGACCACGAATTTGCTACCATCAAGGGTGTAACGGAAGATGTAACTGAAATCATCCTGAACCTGAAGCAGGTTCGTTTCAAAAAGCATGTTGAGCATGATGTTGCCAACGAAAAGATCACTTTATCCATCAAAGGCCGCACCGAGTTTACCGCAGGTATGATCGGTGAATTATCTCAGAATTTCCAGGTGATGAACCCTGAACTGGTGATTTGCACCATGGATACCACTTCTAAAATGGATATCGAACTGACCATCGCCAAAGGCCGCGGTTATATCCCTGCAGAAGAGAACAAGATCAAAGATTCCGTTTTCGGTTATATCGCCATCGATTCCATTCACACACCTATCAAAAACGTGAAATACGCTATTGAAAACTATCGTGTGGAACAAAGGACCGATTATGAGAAACTGATCCTGGATGTGGCTACAGACGGAACCATTCATCCGGAAGATGCTGTAAAACAGGCATCCCGTATCCTGATCCAACACCTGATGATCATCACTGATGAGAACATCACTTTCGATAACAAGGAAGACAAGAAGGAAGACGTGGTTGATGAACATGTGCTGCAATTACGCAAGGTGCTGAAAACACCGCTGGAAGACCTGGACCTTTCCGTTCGTGCTTTCAATTGCTTAAAAGCTGCCAAAATCAACAGCCTCAGCGAACTGGTTCAGTATGAGCAGGAAGACCTGATGAAATTCAGAAACTTCGGACAGAAATCCCTCTCTGAAATCGAGCAGGTATTAACTGAAAGAGGTCTGAGCTTCGGTATGGATCTGAACAAACTGGGATTAGACAATTTAGATAACTAATAGCACAGCAGGGGCCATTATAAAGCCACTGCTATTTATTCACATCTTGTAATTCCTGACACGGTACAAGATTAAAAAACAAAAGTCATGCGTCACGGAGACAAAATCAACAATTTAGGCCGCAAAAAAGCACACAGAGTTGCTTTATTACAGAACCTGGCCAGTCAGTTAATCATGCACAAACGTATCGTTACCACCCTGGCAAAAGCCAAAGCGCTGAGAACCTATGTTGAGCCCCTGATTACCAAAACCAAGAAAAACGAATCTGCTACCCAGATCAGTCACAATCACCGCCTGGTTTTTGCGGAACTGCAGGACAAATTAGCTGTGAAGGAATTATTCACAGTGGTTGGTCCAAAAATCGCTTCCCGCCCCGGTGGTTATACACGTATCCTGAAATTGGGAATACGTCCCGGTGATAACGCTGAGAAAGCCATGATCGAACTGGTTGACTTTAATGAGATTTATGGCAAAGGCGTTGACAAGGCGGCTGAACCTGCCAAGAAAACCCGTCGTGGCCGTGCTCCTAAAAAAGCGGAAACAGCAGCACCTGCGGAAGTAGTTGCCGCTGAAGAAACACCCGTAGCGGAAGCACCTGTTGAAACACCTTCCACCGAAGAAGAAAAAGCAGCTGAATAAATGAATCCATTTTCTGATAATCGAAGGCATCCTGTTTTAAACAGGATGCCTTTTTTCATATAGGGAAAGTGTGAGAAAATAGTTCCGCTTTTTTAACCAGGATGATCTTTTTTTGCAATTGAAATAGAAATGAATATGATCCAAACCAAACAACCCGCCATTTTACTGTTAGCAGACGGAATCGTTTTTAAAGGACAAGCTTTTGGGTACAAAGGCATCGCAACCGGTGAGATCTGCTTTAATACAGGCATGACCGGGTACCAGGAAGTGTTTACAGACCCCAGTTACACCGGTCAGATCCTGATCATGAACAATGTGCATATAGGAAACTATGGCGTGAAGGACACGGATGTGGAAAGCGGTTCTGTCAAGATCCGCGGACTGATCGGCCGGAATCTGGAAGAGCAGTTCAGCCGGATTCAGGCTACCGGAAATCTGCAGGAGTACCTTGTCGAAAATAAGATCGTGGCGATTGAAGGCGTAGACACCCGGGCACTGGTAGCCCATATCCGCACAAAAGGTGCGATGAATTGCATCATTTCCACCGATACACAGGATATGGAGGAATTGAAGAAACAACTGGCCAATGTGCCGGATATGGACGGTTTGGAACTGGCCAGTACCGTAAGCACGGAGGAAGAATATGAAATGGGTGATGTGAATGCCCCCCTGAAAGTAGCGGTATTGGATTTTGGGGTGAAGAAACATATTTTACAATGCCTGGTATCCAGGGGAGCACATATACGGGTACATCCGGCCAAAACCACGCTCAGCAGGCTGAAGGAATTCAACCCGAGCGGATACTTTATTTCAAACGGCCCCGGTGACCCTGCTGCCATGCCGTATGCAGTAGAAACGCTGAAAGCCATCCTGCAGGAAAACAAACCGGTTTTTGGTATCTGTCTGGGTCACCAGCTCCTGGCCCTGGCCAATGATATCCCAACCTTTAAAATGCACCATGGTCACAGGGGATTGAACCACCCGGTGAAAAATATCATAACAGGACAATGTGAAATCACAACCCAGAATCATGGTTTCGGAGTGGATCCGGAAGCCGTTCGGAAACATCCGAATGTGGAAGTTACCCATCTGAACCTGAACGATGATTCAATAGAAGGCATACGGTTGAAAGACAGACCGGCATTCAGTGTGCAATACCACCCGGAAAGTACGCCGGGGCCACACGATAGCCGCTATCTCTTTGACAATTTCGTGGGCATGATGACTGCCTGATCTGATCAAGGATTTTTTGCCACAGTATTCCTGACCGGGTAAACTTATCCCGGGAATGAGTACTGTGGCATTTTTATTTTTAACTGTATCTTAGTTACATGAAAATCGCGATTATCAATGGCCCCAACCTCAATCTGCTGGGAAAGCGGGAAACGGATATCTATGGGA
>JAGWTX010000172.1 GCA_028875955.1 Bacteroidota bacterium
CAGGCTTACCAGGATCTCATGATACAAATGCGCCTTGAGGTTGGATAACTGTTGTTTTTGTATCCCCGGGTGTTTTACTAACAACTGTTCTTCATCATACTGCTTCATCTTTTCCAATGCATCAAACAGTTGCACCACTTTCAGGTCACCGCTGGCATGGTTCCTTGTTATATAAAGCTTAAAATTTCGCTTTTCAGACCTTTCCAGCGACTGGATCAACTGAAACAAAGCATCTGTAGAACGGTTGGGCATCGTAATTTTTTTTATCTAAAATTCAACACAGATAAGGCTTTCGCTGATTTTTACCCTGTTTGCAGAGTGTAAAATACCCCCAATTTTGATCTTATTTGGCCTTTGGTTATAACTAAATTCGAAAATGGCAGGCTATCTGTTTGTTATTAACGGCAATCGATGACAAAATTATATAGCCTGCCTTTTTTATCTTATCGAATGTTCAAAAAAAATTGATGGATCAGCAGGTTTACATATTCGATACCACATTACGTGACGGTGAGCAGGTGCCCGGTTGCAAACTCAATACAAAGGAGAAACTGGATCTGGCACTGAAACTGGAAGCTTTGGGCGTTGATATTATCGAAGCCGGTTTCCCCATTTCCAGTCCCGGAGATTTCGAATCCGTTTCACAGATCGCCAAACACATCAAACATGCCACGGTTTGTGGCCTGAGCCGTGCGGTACAGAAAGACATTGAAGTGGCGGCGGAAGCTTTGCGTTTTGCAAAAAGACCAAGGATACATACCGGTATCGGGACTTCGGATTTTCACATCAAGGCGAAATTCAATACCTCAAGGGAGGAGATCCTGAAAAGAGCCGTTCAGTCGGTGACCTGGGCAAGAAATTTTACGGATGATGTGGAATTTTATGCAGAAGATGCCGGAAGAACCGATAATGAATACCTCGCACAGGTAATTGAAGCGGTGATCAAAGCCGGCGCAACCGTGGTAAATATTCCGGATACAACCGGCTATTGTCTGCCTTCTCAATATGGAGATAAGATCGCCTTCCTGAAGAACCATGTTCCCAATATTGATAAAGCCGTCATCTCCTGCCATTGTCACAATGATCTCGGTCTGGCTACTGCCAATTCCATCGCAGGGGCCATCGCGGGTGCGAGGCAGATCGAATGTACCATCAATGGCCTGGGTGAAAGGGCGGGCAATACCTCACTGGAAGAAGTGGTGATGGTGATGCGGCAGCACAAACACCTGGGATTGTATACCAATATCAACACCAAAATGCTGAACCCCATGAGTCGCGAAGTTGCGGAAACGATGCGGGTGCCGGTTCAGGTAAACAAAGCCATTGTTGGCGCCAATGCCTTTTCACATTCATCCGGTATTCACCAGGATGGGTTTCTGAAAGATGCCACAACCTATGAAATCATCAACCCGGAAGATGTGGGTGCGGAAGGCAGCCGGATTGTTCTGACCGCCAGAAGCGGCAGAAGTGCCCTGGCACATCGTTTTCAGAAAATCGGTTATTCATTCAACCGGAATGATATTGACGTGCTTTATGAAAAATTTCTTCAGGTAGCCGATAAAAAGAAAGAAGTGGAGGAAGAGGATCTGCATCAGCTGGCAAAAGGGTATGTACCCGAGCCGGCCACAGTTTAGGATTTTCTCATCAGTATAGTTTTAGTTTGAGTAGCGTGGTGCTTCTGCACCACGCTTTAATTAAGCAGTATGGCAAAGACATTATTTGATAAAATCTGGGACAAGCACGTTGTGCAGGAAATAACGGATGGTCCCTCCGTTCTGTATATCGACAAACATTTTATTCATGAAGTAACCAGTCCGCAGGCTTTTAAAGGGATTGAGAACCGCGGGTTACCGGTATTCCGTCCTCAACAGGTTGTGGCAACGGCAGATCACAACGTACCAACCCTGAACCAGCACCTGCCGATCAAGGATGAACTCTCCCGTTTGCAGGTGGAGCAGCTGATTGCAAATTGTAAGAAGCATCATATTGAATTATATGGATTGGGTCATCCCTTCCAGGGAATTGTACATGTGATCGGGCCCGAACTGGGTATTACACAGCCGGGGATGACCATCGTATGCGGGGATAGTCACACATCCACCCATGGCGCATTTGGAGCGGTTGCCTTTGGCATCGGCACCAGTGAAGTGGAAATGGTTTTTGCCTCACAGTGCCTGTTACAGACAAAACCACAGGTGATGCGGATCAATATCGAAGGCGAATTGCAGCCCGGTGTCGTTTCCAAAGACATCATACTCCATATCATCGCACAGATAACTGCCAGTGGCGCTACCGGCTACTTTGTGGAATATGCCGGTTCTGCGATCCGTTCACTTTCGATGGAAGCAAGGATGACCATTTGCAACATGAGCATTGAAATGGGAGCCAGGGGGGGAATGATCGCACCCGATGAGACTACGTTTGCCTATATCAAAGGACGTCAGTTTGCACCCGGTGGTGTGCAATGGGATAAAAAGCTGAGCGACTGGAAAGAACTGTACAGTGATGCTGATGCGGTATTCGATAAGGAGATCCATATCAATGCTGCGGATATCCAGCCCATGATCACCTATGGTACCAACCCCGGTCTGGGTATGCCGGTGAATGCAACTATTCCGCAGGCCGATAGCATTGCGGATGAAGGGGAAAGAAAAAATCTTACAAAAGCTTTACAATATATGGGACTGGAAGGGGGTAAACCTTTATTGGGTATGCCCATCCAACATGTCTTTATCGGAAGCTGCACCAACTCCAGGATCGAAGACCTGCGCCTGGTAGCCGGTCTGGTAAAAGGAAGAAAGAAAAGTGAGCGTGTACAGGTTATGATCGTTCCGGGTTCGCAGCAGGTGGCCCGACAGGTCCAGGCAGAAGGGCTTGACCAGATATTTCGGGAAGCCGGATTTGAAATCAGACAGGCCGGTTGCAGCGCCTGCCTCGGTATGAATGAAGACAAGATTCCTGCCGGAGAATATTGTATCAGCACCAGTAACCGGAATTTTGAAGGCAGGCAGGGAGCCGGCGCCAGAACATTGCTGGCATCGCCCTTAACCGCAGCTGCAGCAGCCATCACCGGTGTGGTCACAGATGTGAGAACCCTGGCACCGGTGGAAGCATGAGCAGCACCGGCATGAAAAATATTTAAGTAGAAGTTAATCTTCATAAAGAGCATCAGCAATGACACCGTTACAGAAAATTCAGGATCGTTTTGTTCCCTTACCCATGGAAAACGTGGATACCGACCAGATCATTCCTGCCCGGTTTTTAAAGGCAACCACCCGTGAAGGTTTTGGCAAGAACCTGTTTCGCGACTGGCGTTACCTGAATGATAACCCGGATACACCCAAACCGGATTTTGTTTTAAACCAATCTCAATATGGTGGCGATATCCTGGTGGCAGGTAAGAATTTTGGTTGCGGTTCCTCCAGGGAACATGCTGCCTGGGCTTTGAAGGATTATGGTTTCAAAGCGGTGGTATCCAGTTTTTTTGCCGACATCTTTAAGAACAATGCTCTGAACAACGGATTACTTCCTGTTAAAGTAAGTGATGCTTTCCTGGCAGAAATATTTGCCCTGGATAATGCCGCTACCCTAAGTATTGATGTTGATAAACAGACCATCACCATTGATTCAACCGGCGCTACGGAAAGTTTTGAGATCAATATCTATAAAAAAACCTGTTTGCTGAATGGGTATGACGATATCGATTACCTGATCAGTCAAAAGGAAAAAATAGAAGCTTTTGAGGCGCAAAGAATATAGTGCTGAAGCAAGATTATGAAAACAACCTCCGCATTACTCCGTGTATCAGACCTTTCGGTTCAGCGTTCGGGGAGAACTGTGCTCAGGGATATCCATTTCACCATACAGCCGGGTGAGCATATGGCCGTGATCGGCCCATCGGGTAGCGGTAAGACTACGCTGATCCAGGCAATAGCGGGCAACTGTGCAGGAAGCGGAACGGTTCTTTTCGGAACCGGTGAAGGGAAAAGACCCTCCATGGCGGTGATTGCACAACAGCATTCTTTTACCAACCTTTCCCATCTTTCTTCTTTTTATTACCAACAACGATTCAACTCCGCCGATTCGGAAGATTCGCAAAACGTAACAGAAGCCCTGCAGGAGATGGGTTTTACAGAATCGGCCATACAGGACTCGCTTTCATTGCTTGGCATCACCCATATCCGTTCCACCCGGTTGATCCAGTTATCCAACGGTGAACACAAACGGTTTCAGTTATCAAAAGCCATTCTGCAAAAAGCGGAATGGCTTTTACTGGATAATCCTTACACGGGTCTTGATAAGGAAGCCAGGAAATTACTCAATCAAATTCTGGATACGCTGGTGGATACCGGCGTTCATATTTTTCTGGTAAGCGCACCAGCCGATATCCCCGCTTCCATTACACAGGTGGCTTTGCTTGAAAAAGGAAGGATTACGGGAATCCTGAAACCGACAGACTATTTGCAATTACAGGCAACAGGAAAAGGGCAGGAGCCGGACAGGGCTGTCAGGAATTTCAGGTCCGTACCTGCTGCCTATCCGTATCCTGATTTTTCTGTTGCAGTTAAGATGGTAAATGCCGCTGTGCAGTATGATGACAGGAAAATACTGGATAATATCAACTGGGAAGTAAAAAAAGGGGAATGCTGGAATGTATCCGGACATAACGGATCCGGAAAATCCACTTTATTAAGTTTGGTCAATGGAGATAACCCACAGGCTTTTGCCAATGAGATCTATCTCTTCGACAGAAGGAAGGGTTCTGGTGAAAGTATCTGGGACATCAAACAGAAGATTGGCTATGTATCGCCGGAACTGCATCATTATTTTGATGTTTCGGCTACCGGTTTTGAAGTGGTGGCTTCCGGCTTGTTTGATACCATCGGGTTATTCAGACAGCTTACGCCTGCCCAGAAAGAACTGACAGCACAATGGATATCCCTGTTGCATCTGGAGGGTTTGGACAACAGCTTATTCAACCAGTTATCACATGGGGAACAAAGAAGGTTTTTGCTTGCACGTGCACTGGTCAAGAATCCGCCCTTGCTGATATTGGATGAACCCTGTCAGGGTCTGGACCGGGAAGCGGCAACAGATTTTATTGCACTGATCAATGAGATCTGTATTCAGTTACGGAAAACCCTGATCTATGTAAGTCATTATTCAGAAGAAATCCCGGCCTGTGTCACACATACGCTGGCATTGGAACAGGGAAGGGTCGCAGCATAATACTTGAATTAAACTATACAGGATGGAAAAGAAAATCGCGGTAATACTGGGAGACGGAATCGGACCGGAAGTAACCCAGCAATCAATCAAAGTGCTGAATGCCATCGGCCGGCGTTTCGGGCATCAGTTTCACTACAGCTATGGCATCATGGGTGCGGATGCCATTGATAAGACGGGGAATCCCCTGCCAAATGAAACCATTGCAACCTGCGTGGCCAGTGACGCCATTTTATTCGGCGCCATCGGTCATCCCAAATATGATAACGACCCCACGGCCAAAGTGAGACCGGAACAGGGGCTCCTGAAATTGCGGAAGGAACTGCAACTCTTCGCCAATATCAGACCTGTCAGCACCTATCATTCCTTGCATCATTTGTCACCCTTGAAAAGCAAACAACTGAAGGGTGTGGACTTTGTGATATTCCGGGAGCTGACGGGTGGCATCTATTTCGGGAAAAAGGAACTGAGCGATGACAAAACACGCGCTTCGGATGATTGTGTGTATACCAAGTCCGAGATCGAACGTGTGACACATCTTGCCTTTCAGTATGCGCAGAAAAGAAAAAGAAAACTCACACTGGTAGACAAGGCGAATGTGCTTGAAAC
>JAGWTX010000173.1 GCA_028875955.1 Bacteroidota bacterium
CCTCACTTACATTTGATACATGTTTAAGTTGCTAAGCATATTATGGAACAGTTTCCGGATGGCATTGCAGGAACTTCGGGTTAACAAGCTCAGGACCTTTCTGTCCCTGTTCGGCATCACCATTGGAATTTTCTGTATCATAGGTGTGCTGGCAACGGTTGACAGCCTCGAAAGAAAAGTGCAGAGTGACATCAAAGCTTTTGGTAACAATACCATTTATGTGGATAAATGGAATTATGGGGGTGGGAATGATTACCCCTGGTGGAAATACATGAAGCGCCCGCCCATGCGTATCGAGGAAATGCGATTCATCAAGAGCAAGAGTCAGCTGGCTTCCAATACGGCCATGTTTGTATCCCAGAATGTGAATCTCAGTTACGAGGATAATGTTTTGAGTAATGTAGGCATGTACGGGGTTTCTGAAGAGTTCAATACCATACAAACCATCGATATTTCTTCGGGACGATACCTGAACGGTGCCGAATTTAACAGGGGAACACCCACCTGTGTCATTGGTAATGAAGTGGCGGAACAGCTTTTTGGAGAAGCGCAGAGAGCCGTGGGATCTGAAGTTTCCTATAATAGCCGCAGGTTGATCATCGTTGGCGTCATAAAAAAACAGGGGCAGACTTTTGTCGGAGGATTTAATTACGATCAGTGTATGATCGTGCCTTACCGGTATTTTGCGAGTGTGTATAATCCCGATAACAGCAGTCCATTCATCATGGTACAGGGAAAACCCAATATCGCATCCCGGGCCCTGCAGGATGAATTGACAGGGGTGATGCGGCAGATCCGCAGACTGAGCCCGGAACAGGAGGATAATTTTTCCTGTAATGACGTGGCCATGTTCAGTGAACAGGTGGAGGGATTTTTTGGCCAGGTGAGTGCAGGGGGATGGGCAATAGCCGGTTTAAGCCTGATAGTCGGCGCATTTGGCGTGGCCAATATCATGTTTGTAACCGTTCGGGAAAGAACCAGTCAGATCGGGCTGAAAAAAGCACTGGGTGCCAAGCGCAGAACCATACTGACCGAGTTCCTGCTGGAAAGCGCATTTCTTTGTGTGGTGGGCGGTTTGATTGGCCTGGGGCTTGTTTGGGTATTGTCTGTGATCCTGAGTTCCATCCTGCCGTTCCCCATTTACATAGCACCCAATATCATCATTCTCGCATTGAGTATCTGCATCATTCTGGGAATCATATCCGGGATCATTCCTGCATCCATTGCTGCGAAAATGGATCCGGTGGTTGCCATCAGAACAAAATAGGGGTTTTTAATTCCGGCTTATTCCTGTCCGGTACCCTAAATTATTTTTATTTTTGCGTTTTTCCGGTATCCGGTAGTGGGACTTCTGTTTACCATCAAATTATAATGATTCCATTTTGTCTGTAACTATATTGGCCATCGAATCTTCCTGTGATGAAACGTCTGCTTCCGTATGCAGGGATGGAGTTATTTTATCCAACCGGATTGCGAACCAGACGGTTCATGAGAAATACGGAGGCGTTGTTCCGGAACTGGCCAGTCGCGCGCATATGCAAAATATTGTGCCTGTGGTACATACTGCATTGCGGGAAGCATTTCCCCTTGCATCGGATCCGGTTGAAATTCTCCAGACAATTGATGCCATTGCCTTTACCCAATCACCGGGATTGATCGGCAGTTTATTGGTTGGAACCCAATTCGCCAAATCGCTAGCACTTTCCCTGCAGGTGCCGCTGATCGCCGTTCATCATATGCAGGCCCATGTGCTGGCCAATCTTATCGCGGAAGAAAGACCTGAATTTCCTTTTTTGTGTTTGACCGTCAGTGGTGGTCACACGCAGATCGTTCTGGCCCGTTCACCCCTTGACCTGGAAGTGATCGGCCAGACAATTGATGATGCGGCAGGGGAGGCTTTTGATAAATCGGCCAAATTATTGGGTCTTCCTTATCCCGGCGGACCCCTGATAGATAAATATGCCAAAGAAGGAAATCCGCATGCATTTCCTTTTGCAGAACCCCAGATTCCCGGATTGGATTTCTCCTTCAGCGGATTAAAAACATCGGTTCGTTATTTTCTGCAAAAACAGACCCCGGAATTCATCCAGGAAAAACGGAATGACCTCTGTGCATCCGTACAACATACCATCATCCAGATCCTGCTGAAAAAAGTAAAAAAAGCAGTCAGGCAAACAGGGGTGAACAAAGTATGTATTGCCGGGGGCGTGAGTGCCAATAGCGGTCTCCGAAAAAGTTTACAGGAAATGGGGGAGGCCCAGGGCTGGCAGACTTTTATCCCAGCATTCGAATATTGTACCGATAACGCAGCCATGATTGCGATCACCGCATATTATAAATACCATGCGGGTCAATTCGCTGGCCTGGAAGCCAGTCCCAGTGCCCGGGCAGAATGGTAGGGCGGTTGTTGTCTTTCTGCATTAAGATGTCTGATGTGCAATCCTTTCCTCGTTCATTTTCTCAGTCGGATTCAGCATGTAGGTAAGTAAGGAATGGTCGTTCAGTAATTCCACCACCCGGAATCCTTGGTAAGTGGTTCCCCAACTTCCGCCGATATGCGCATCAAAAAAGAAGGGTACCTGTTTGTGCCGGATCATGCCATCCTGGTCATGTTCATGCCCGTGAAAAACCGCTCTGATATTGGGGTATTGATCGATCAGTTCGAAAAAAGCTGGGGTATCTACTGCATTTTTAGTCCAGGGGGCCTGTGGAATGTGCAGAAAAAGGAAAACGCTGTCCAGATGGGAATAAGCATCTAGTTTCTCTTTTAGCCAAACTAAATCGGGTGAAAGGTATGTGCCTTTTTCATTGGAAGTATCACCCAGCAGCAGAGCTGTTTTTTTGAAAACCCTGTCGTGGTTCAGCGGCATCTGAAAAGTGGATTGCCAGGTTTCTCCGTTTACCATATCATGGTTACCCCTTGTAACCAACCAGGGCATTTGTAACTGGTCGATCTTTTGTTTGGCTAAGGGTAGAAAAGAAGGTTCATTGTGTATGATATCCCCATTTATGACGCAGAAATCAAGTGGGTTGTTTGTATGAAAACGATTGATATGGGTAAGGCATTGCTGTAACATGCCATCGTAGTCTGTTTTGGGTTGACCATAATGCGCATCGGAAGCAACGGCGAAACGAAGTCTTACTTTTTTCCGCAATCGATATACTTCTGCAGCATTCAGTTTTACCCAATCCCCTGAAAGCAGGAACAGGGAACCCAAGGAGATTGTCCGGATAAAGGATCTTCGGGATGGTTGGTTTTTTATCACTGGTTTTGCCATTGTGGTTTTGTTTCTTTTTTGCATTTCATTACCCGGTTAAAATTATTGATTTCTTCTCCCGGGTATACTCCCCGGTAATTTATCAAATTGTTAGGAAAGTTTTTAGCCCAATGACTTTTTCCTGCCGGTTTTTTGAAAAGACTATTGACAAATATCCGGTAAGGATACCAGACAGGATTGTGCTTCAGCAGTCAGGCTTCGATTCAAAACAAACGGATAAGCGAGCATATAGACCTTGTTCCTGAATAGCTGTAAGTTGTTTTTATCCCTTGTATAAACCGTTTATGTAACAACCAGGCATAAAAGCCGCAGTTCAGGCCCCGGCTGAATCTTGGTTTAAATAAAAATCATTGTATGAAATACCTGCGCATAAGAAATGCAGTTCCTGTTTTGTTGTTTACCGTATTGCTGGGGGGATGTTTTAAAAACGAAAGCCTGCAACAGGATCCGGTTACTTGTAAAGTCGTACCCAACGGGGACACTGTTGTGATTGCTTTGGAAGAAACCGTACCCATTTTCCAGCAATGCTTACCCTCACTTACAGCCAGCATCAGTGCTATCCGGGATTCCCGCTGTCCGATTGGCGCAAACTGTATTACTGCTGGAACCGTTGAAGCTGATCTTCAGTTGGGAGACCAGTTTACGGTAACCCTGGAAAAGGGAAAAGTACTGGATACCCTTTATCAGGGGAACCGGTTTTTGATCAGTCTGTTAGATGTGACACCTTATCCGGATGTGCATTCCGGTAGTGGAACGACTGTACAGAAAGCCTATATCCATATGAAAAAAGAATAATCCCAAGGGGCAGATCCTGCTGTTTTTCCCTGTTGAAATCTGGTGGATACCGGGGCATCGGGCCAAATAGCCGTACGCAAATCGGCTGTTAAGCCTTACTTTTGCCGCCGAAAAACAGCAAGCAAATGATCAGTGCAAGAAATATTACCCTGGCATATGGGAAAAGGGTTTTGTTTGATGAGGTAAACATCAATTTCATCAAAGGGAACTGTTATGGTGTGATCGGGGCCAACGGGGCTGGTAAATCTACCTTTTTAAAGATACTCAGTGGGGAGATCGAACCCAATAAAGGAACCGTAGAGATCACGCCCGGTGAAAGGATGGCGGTATTGAAACAGAACCAGTTTGAATTTGATGATTGCACCGTGTTGAATACGGTGCTGATGGGGCATAAGCGTTTGTGGGAAGTGATGCATGAACGGGATGCCATTTATGCCAAAGCGGATTTTACGGAAGAAGACGGAATGAAAGCCGGCGAACTGGAGGGTGAGTTTGGTGAAATGGGCGGCTATGAAGCGGAAAGCAATGCAGGCAGCCTGTTAAGCAGCCTCGGTGTGAAGGAAGAGATGCACCAGAGCCTGATGAAAGATATCCCCAGCAATTTCAAAGTAAGGGTATTATTGGCACAGGCGCTGTTTGGCAATCCGGATATCCTCTTGCTGGATGAGCCTACCAACGGTTTGGATATTGAAACCATCGGCTGGTTGGAGAATTTCCTGGCCGATTATGAGAATATCGTACTGGTGGTGAGTCACGACCGTCACTTCCTGGATACCATCTGTACCCATGTGGCCGATGTGGACCGTTCCAAGATCAAGGTCTTTACCGGTAACTATACCTTCTGGTATGAATCTTCCCAGCTGATTGCCAGACAGATCAATGACAAGAATAAGAAAAACGAGGAAAAACGCAAGGATCTATTGGATTTTATCGCCCGTTTCTCGGCCAATGCATCCAAGAGCAAACAGGCAACCTCCCGTAAAAAGGCATTGGAAAAACTGACGATCGAAGAGATTGAACCCTCCAACCGTAAATACCCGGGGATCATCTTCCAGCCATTGCGGGAAGTGGGTAACCAGATCCTGAATGTGGAGAACCTGAGTAAGAGCATCAATGGCCGGAAATTGTTTGATAAGGTCAGTTTCAGCATCAATAAAGGGGAGAAGATCGCCATTTTGAGCCGGGATCCGCTGGCGGTTACGAATTTCTTTGAGATCATCAACGAAAGAATGCAACCCGATACCGGTAAATATGAATGGGGTACTACCATCACCAAAGCCTATCTGCCCCAGGAGAACCAGGAGTTTTTTACAGAAGGTCTCACGCTGATGGATTGGCTGCGGCAATTTGTTCCGGCACATGTGACCGATGCGGATGAACCCTTTATCCGCGGATTCCTGGGAAAAATGCTGTTCAGCGGGGACGATATCCAGAAAAAGACCAACGTATTGAGCGGGGGGGAGAAAGTACGCTGTATGGTGAGCCGTATGATGTTGCAGAACCCGAATGTGGTGATCCTGGATCAGCCCACCAACCACCTGGACCTGGAAAGTATCCAGAGTTTCAATGAAGGTTGTCAGACCTTCCCGGGTGTGGTACTGATTACTTCACATGACCATACGTTTATGCAGACTGTGGCAAACCGGATCATTGAACTGACGCCAAAAGGTATCATTGACCGTTTGATGACATTTGATGAATACCTGGAAGATAGCCGGGTAAAAGAATTAAAAGAAGAGATGT
>JAGWTX010000174.1 GCA_028875955.1 Bacteroidota bacterium
CCCGCCAGGAATAATCAAAAATTGTAGCGTCCCTTTCACCTTCCGGCCCCCATTGTGTCAATAACATCCGGGCATTGTAATCATTGATTTTCCTGGCTTCTTCGTCTGTGCCAGCGCTTTTGTGCGCATCCGCGATCCATTTATCAAAACTTAATTCGGGCCGGGTGGATGTGATATCATCGATGTCTTTGAGCAAATCCAGAAACCGTTTACTATGCAAATCAAAGCCAGTGAGATCCTGCTGTTTAAAGGAAAGGGCGGTTTTTTTATGCATTTCCTGTCCGAGGTTACTCAGTATCTGACGCATAATATCCACCAGGTCAAATAAATAACCGGATGTTTTTTTAGCAGGATTGGCTTCCAGCAATAATTCAATCACTTCCAGCAGCTGTAATGGGACATAGGGGATTTTCAACCCGGAATTGGGACCGGATTTTTTCACATCCACCGCGGGTCTTGCTGCGACAATGGAACTTGCTTCCGTATTGTTTGTGCCGGCTTTGTAGGCAGTGGCGAGCAATAACTGCATGGCAGCTCCTGCTTTATAGGAGCGGGTGCCATATCTTCTTCTTGCATATCCATCCAGCCAGTTATTGATATCAATGCTTTTTTCATAAAAAGGCATTTCAAAAGCCAGGTCGTAATAGACCGGGTTTTGCAGGATGCCCTCCATAAAAATGCCTGATCCGACAGCATTGGGAATGGTTTTCCTGAGCTGGGTAAATTTGTTGATCGCCAGCATGGCCAGGTCTCCATGCAGGTTGATCCGGTTCCCGAAATTGTGCAGTTTGCCCAACACAAAGGGATAACCCCAGAACCCCTGTGTGGTTTCATATTTATTACCCTTCAGGTCGAGTATCAGTAAACGATTTTTGGGAACAGCCTGGATAATATCCTTCCAGATACTCCATGCCTGTGTTACCCAAACACTTTTCGGATCAAATTTTTCAATCAGGTAATTGATCTCGCCACCCACTTTATAGAGATAGGTTTTGTCGGTTTGCGGGGGCATGCTTTCATGAAAGGGGTCTGCCGCATAATAGCCATGTGATCCGAATAACTTATCCTGTTCTTCAAGGAAAATGGTTCCGAACTCCCGGAAGAGCGGATCGAGCGGATTCAATTGCGCACAACCTGGAAAATTATTCCAGTCGGCTGTTTTTTGTATCCGGGCCCCTGGAAATTTTTCCCTGAATAACAGGGGTACATAACCGGAAAATCCCTGTTGTATCGGTTTCATACCCAGCTCCACTTCCCGTTTGATAATCTGTTGGCCTAATAGGATATGACTATCGATCCAGGATTTTGGCAACGGACCTGCAAAGCTTTCTATATTGGTCATCCACTGCCATGCCTGAAAAGCAGGACCCACCAGGAAGCCCCTCGCTTCTTCATCTGTAAAACCTATGCGTAATAGGCTATGGTACCAAACGCCTTCCAGTCCCACAACACTCAATGGCATATTGATCCCGTTCATCGCCAGATAATCGATTTCCCTTTCCCAGCGTTTCCAGTCCCACCAAACCATCGAATAACTAAAAGTGCAATAGTTGAAAAAAACGCGGTAATTCGGCTGGATCAGTTTCCGGGTTTTGGTTTCAGGTAGCGGTAACCTGGCTGGCAGATCCAGGTTGTCGCCGTTCCAGGACAAATGTACCTGACAGGTATATTTCAGATACCAGTACAAACCGGAAGCCAGTGCGATGGGATTGTTTCCGCGTAGTAGGATTTGCTGGTCCTGTTTGTCGATTTCAAAAACATCTTTTCCTTCCGCATCAGCAATCAATTCCAGTAAAAACTGGTGCTGGTGTCCGGGAAGGACGCGGGCCAATAATTTTTTTGCGGCTGTTAATTTTTCTTCGGGTGAGATAATAGATAGTACTGCAGTATTTGCTTCAGATAACATGTATACATTGGTTTAATTCACAATCACAATCCCTCGTGGAAGGTTGCACGGGATCTCTTGGAATAGAGATGCAGGAGTCGGTAATTTAATAAAAAAATGCCCAAAAAAGAATTTTGCAAAGCGATAGAAACCTAAGTTTTTGTTATCATTCAACAGCAAAGAGATGAATTGTATTCCCGCTGATGGCCGGAAGCCTTACCAGTATTGGATTACAGTGGTTTGTTGATTTCCTGTAACAGGTTAGTCAGATCCAGGTGTTCGGTTACCATCTGCAGGTTCCCCTCCGCATCCATCGGCCATTGTTCCTTAGGTTTATCCCAATACAGTTCCACACCATTTCCATCGGGATCATCCAGGTAAAGCGCTTCAGAAACGCCATGGTCTGCAGCGCCGGTTAATGGGTATCGGGCTTCCTGTAATCTTTTCAAAATGATGGCCAGGTCCCTTCGGGTAGGATAGAGAATCGCCGTATGAAACAAACCCGGTGCATATATCGGTGCAGGTTCTGCATCCTTGCTATACCATGTATTCAGACCGATATGATGATGATAACCACCTGCTGAAACAAAGACAGCCTGCGACCCATAGCGCTGTGTTATCGAAAATCCTAACAGCTCATGATAAAACGCAAGCGATCTTTCCAGGTCACTCACTTTGAGATGTACATGACCGATACGGGTTTGAGGAGGAAGGGAGTAGGACATGAGGTTTGGTGTTGGGTGTTGGGTGTTGGGAGTTTGGAGTTTGGGGTCCCGCTATTCGCGGGATCTTCGCTTCGCTGCGATTTGGGGGTTCCGTTATCCGCGGGAGACCCAATTGCAACTCAGCAATGAATCCATGAATAAGGTGAGACCCATCAGATTTTCTATAAAGATAATTCTTGTTTGAAGAGTTACCGTACAAAAAAACTGCTTCCTCGTGGGAAGCAGTTGTGATAGGTAGTATTGGTTGTTTTTTTGAAGACTTATTTATCTGCTGTCAGGCTTGCCATCAGGTATTCCTGATTGAGACGGGCGATATTGGTGATCGAAATTTCTTTCGGACAGGTAGCTTCGCAGGCGCCGGTATTGGTACAGGCGCCGAAACCTTCCTTGTCCATCTGGGCAAGCATATTCAAAACACGGGTCTTGCGTTCGGGGTGACCCTGTGGTAACTGAGACAGGTGGGATACTTTTGCGCTGAGGAATAACATGGCACTGCTGTTCTTGCAGGCAGCCACACAGGCGCCACATCCGATACACATCGCTGCTGCAAAAGAGGCATCTGCCTGGTCTTTCGGGATGGGAATGGCATTACCGTCCACTGCATTACCCGTGTTCACACTGATAAAACCACCGGCCTGGATGATGCGGTCAAAAGCGGAGCGGTCTACCATCAGATCCTTGATGACCGGGAATGAATTGGCTCTCCAGGGCTCCACCACAATGGTATCGCCATCCTGGAATGCACGCATGTGCAGCTGACAGGTTGTGTTGGCCTCCCAGGGACCATGCGGTTTCCCATTGATATACATGGAGCAGGCTCCACAGATTCCTTCACGGCAATCATGGTCAAAAGTGATCGGGTCTTCTCCGTCACGGATCAACTGCTCATTCAGTACATCAAACATTTCCAGGAAACTCATCTCGGAAGAAATGTTTTCTACCCGGTAAAGCTTAAAAGCGCCTTTGGTGGTACTGTTCTTTTGTCTCCAGACTTTTAGATTCAGATTCATGTGGTAGTGTTCCATATAGAAATTTGAAAATTTGATAATTTGAAAATGCATCTGCTATTGGATCATCCTTTTGATGTGGCAATTATCCTGGAAAGGATTCTGATCAACTCGGTGAGATGATCAGGTAAAGCCGGGTCAAAGGGGTAAGACTCACTTTTTTCACAGAGCAGCAACCAGTATACTGTTTCACTGGCTTCTTTGGCTGCTATTTTCATCTTGTGAATAAAGTCTGCCTTGCTTTCCGCATTCTGGGCCTCAAATATGTTTGCACCTATTGAGGATCCGGAACGTAAAAGCTGTTACGCGATTACAAATTTTTTCTCCTGTTCAAGAACTTATGTGAATTGTATGATTGCCAATGAAAATTCAACCGATTTCTCAACAATCACATTTCTTCTGTCATTCCGCATTTTGTGAATTTTTGAAGTGCTTCCTTTTCCAATTAGCACAGTTTCAAATTTTCAAATTCAAATGCGTTTAATACTTAGTATAAAAACTACTTATAATTCCTTTGTGTTGGTTTGATCACTTCATAATTCAGCATCTCCTTGTGCAATTCCCATTGGTGATCCCCCTTGTATTCCCAGGCAGCTACATACATATAATTCGCATCATCCCTAAGAGCTTCTCCATCTGCTGTCTGGTATTCTTCCCTGAAATGACCGCCACAACTTTCATTGCGGTTCAGGGCATCAATACACATGAGTTCGCCCAGTTCAATAAAGTCGGCAACGCGGTTGGCTTTATCGAGTTCGGGATTCATTTCATCAACGGATCCGGGAATTTTCACATCACTCCAGAATTCCTTTTTCAGAGCCTGCACTTCCTGGATCGCCTGTTTCAGCCCTTCTGCATTTCTGGCCATACCACATTTATCCCAGATGATTTTTCCCAGTCTTTTGTGGAAACTTTCAACGGTCTGTGTGCCTTTTATACTCATCAGTTGGTTGATCCTTTCGCTGACCGCCTTTTCCGCCTCTTCAAATGCCGGATGGGAAGTCTCGATGGCTTTGGCATAGATTTCATCTGCCAGGCTGTTACCCAATGTATAGGGGATCACAAAATAACCATCCGCCAATCCCTGCATCAATGCGGATGCACCCAGACGGTTGGCACCATGATCAGAGAAGTTGGCTTCTCCTAAGGCATATAATCCCGGTACATTGGTTTGTAATTCATAATCCACCCAAAGACCACCCATGGTATAGTGTACGGCAGGGTAGATGCGCATGGGTACTTCATAGGGGTTTTCGCCGGTGATCTTTTCATACATATCAAAAAGGTTACCGTATTTTTCTTTCACCACTTCCTTACCCAGTTTTATGATCTCTTCCTGGGTAGCGTCATCCCTTCCTTCCTTACCCACTTCAATTTTTCCGTAACGGATGATGGCCGCGGCAAAGTCCAGATAAACGGCCTGTTTGCTGGTACCTACGCCATATCCTTCATCACATCTTTCCTTGGCAGCCCTGGAAGCCACATCACGCGGAACCAGGTTTCCAAAAGCGGGGTATCTTCTTTCCAGGTAATAATCCCTTTCCTCTTCAGGGATCTCACTGGCTTTACGGGTATCCCCTTTTTTCTTGGGAACCCAGATGCGGCCGTCGTTGCGAAGCGACTCAGACATCAGGGTCAGTTTTGACTGATGGTCACCACTCACCGGAATACAGGTAGGGTGGATCTGTGTGAAACAGGGGTTGGCAAAAGCCGCACCCTTCTTATGTGCTTTCCAGGCTGCGGTTACATTGCTGCCCATGGCATTGGTTGATAGGTAAAACACGTTACCGTATCCGCCACTGCAAAGCAATACTGCATGACCGAAATGTCTTTCCAGTTTTCCGGATACCAGGTCACGGGCAATGATGCCGCGTGCTTTTCCATCGATCTTTACGATCTCCAGCATTTCATGACGGCTGTACATTTTCACATTTCCCAATGCAACCTGCCGTTCCAGTGCCTGGTAAGCACCTATGAGTAACTGCTGACCGGTTTGACCGGCCGCATAAAAAGTTCTTTGTACCTGTGTACCTCCGAAAGAACGGTTACTGAGTAAACCGCCATATTCACGGGCAAAGGGTACACCCTGAGCCACACATTGGTCAATAATATTGGAACTGACTTCCGCCAAACGATGCACATTGGCTTCTCTGGAACGGTAATCACCACCTTTG
>JAGWTX010000175.1 GCA_028875955.1 Bacteroidota bacterium
CGGATATTGATGATGCCAGCATTGCCTGCCGCATCATATTTGGCGCTGGGATTACTGATCATCTCGATAGCTTCCACATCATTGCTGTTGATGCTTTTCAGGTAGGCGGCCAGGTCTTTCGAATCGAGCTGTGTCATCTTCCCGTCAATATAGATCTTGACACCTGTTTTTCCCTTCATGGAAATATTTTCGTTGTTATCTACCTGGATACCCGGACTTTTCTGCAAAAGCTCTAACGCATTGCTTCCGGTAGCATTGATGCTGTTTTCAACATTGAAAATGGTCTTATCAGCCTTGATCTCAATCATGGGCTTCCTGGATGTTACCACAACCTCTTTCAATTGTTTGCTTTCAGTTGAAAGTTTCATGATCCCGGATGCATATTCCTGCCCGTTTGCTAAAGTAAAAACTTGGGAATAGGTTTTTTCAAAACCGAGTAAGGAATAACTCAGTAAAAAAGAACCGGATTTGTATGCATTGATCTGGAATACACCTTCGGCATCAGTAATGGCAGCTTTTATCAGGCTACTGTCTTTTGCCTGTAAAAGCGAAACAGTAACAGCTGGCAATGGCTTACCCGTTTGATCCTTTACGGTTCCGTTTACGGTTGCATTACCCTGCGCAAAGCTTTCCGTACTGATCAGGGTAAAGACAGCAAGCGTTATCAAAAAAAAACGTCTCATAGTGGTTGATTTTGTTCTTATGTGACGCAAAACAATCTTTTTTGTTACAGCACAAATAGCCAATAAGGATGAAAGATGATTTCTCAGGTATGAATGGTTACCGGTCTCACATGTTTATGTGGTGAATGAGTGGAATCAATGATGAGTGGTAAGCGATTTTTGTGTTTAAAAAAAATAAATCAAACAGATAGGATTGCCGGCATGCCCGGTCGATTTTCACCAACCTTGTATTTAATCAGAATTACTCCGGAAGAATTTCTGCCGGATTTGACATTCTCCGCAATGTTTGCCCGGTTACACAAAGGTGATGAAAGCAGTAAAAAAGTTTTATATTGTTTATTCAATCCTCTCATATGTCATTCAAAACCACCTGCTTATTCTTTTGTATTGTTGTCAGTTCGGGAATCCATGCGCAGCAGCCTTCTCAACAGGCAAAAACTTCCCTGGACTCGATTTTCAAACCTGTAAAATGGCGGAGTATCGGTCCTTTCAGAGGTGGCCGCTCAGTTGCTGCTACGGGAGTGGTCGGAGATCCTGCCACTTATTATATGGGTACAACCGGTGGCGGGTTATGGAAAACGGATGATATGGGGATTACCTGGAACAACATTTCTGACGGATATTTTAAAACCGGTTCGGTGGGGGCAGTTGCGGTTGCAGAGAGCGATCCCAATATCGTTTATGCAGGTATGGGGGAACATCCGGTACGGGGTGTGATGACCCATGGAGGAGACGGCGTCTACAAATCCACCGATGCGGGTAAGACCTGGAAAAAAGTAGGGCTTGATCTCACACAGCATATTGCCCGTGTGGTGATCGATCCCAGGAACCCGGATATCGTATTCGTTGCAGCACAGGGTGCCTTATTCAGTCATTCCAGGGAACGGGGAATCTACAAAACAACGGATGGGGGTATCAGCTGGAAAAATGTATTGTATGTGGATGATAAGACAGGTTGTGCGGAACTGTCTATGGATATGAACAATCCTTTGATACTATACGCTGCCATGTGGGAACATGGCAGACAACCCTGGAAAGTGATCAGTGGCGGACCCGGCAGTGGATTGTATAAATCTGTGGATGGGGGAGAAACCTGGCATAAAATGGAAGAAGGGCTTCCCCGGGAAATGGGTAAGATGTCGATTTCGGTTTGCAGGTCCAACTCAGAAAAAGTTTATGCATTGATAGAAAGTGATTCGGAAAAAGACAAGGGTGGTTTATATGTTTCCAACAATGCCGGTAAAACCTGGTCACAGGTTACCAATGATCATCGGCTTATCCAACGGGCCTGGTATTACATAGAAATGTTTACGGATCCCCTGCAGGATAATACGGTTTATGTCATGAGTGCACCCGCACTCCGCTCCATTGATGGTGGGAAAACCTGGGAGGAAATGCATTCCCCACATGGTGATTATCATAACCTATGGATCAATCCCAGGAATTCAGCGAACATGATCATTTCCAATGATGGCGGATCCATGATCAGTTTTAACAAGGGAAAAACCTGGAGTTCCCAGGGCAATATGCCAACCGGTCAGTTTTACAGGATTAATGTGGATAATCAGTTTCCCTATCGGATCTATGGCGGTCAGCAGGACAATACATCCGTTTCGATTGCGAGTCGTGAATTGGGAAGTGGCCGGATCGGGAATGCAAGCTGGACCTCATCGGCTGGTGGTGAAAGCGCTTTTCTTGCCTTTGACCCGGAAAATCCCCGTTATGTGATGGGAGGCAGTTACCAGGGAACGATTGAAGTATTGGATACAAAGGCAAAAGCAAGTACCAATATTATGGCGGCACCGATCCAATACCTGGGTATGGATGCCAAAGACATGCGGTACCGGTTTAACTGGAATGCACCGATTATCCGAAGCCAGCATGAACCCAATACTTTTTATCATGGCGCACAATGTGTTTTGAAAACAACGGATATGGGTAAAACCTGGACGGAAGCTTCCCCGGATCTTACCCGGAACGATCGGTCAAAACAAGGCAGACCCGGTGTTCCCTATACCAATGAAGCGGTGGGAGCAGAGAATTATGGTACATTGAGTTATATCATGGAATCGCCTCTGGAAAAAGGGGTGATCTATACCGGAAGTGATGATGGGGAAGTATATCTTACCCGTGACAATGGGGAACACTGGCAGAATGTGACGCCTGCCGGTTTAGCGGAATGTCTGATCAATGCCATCGAAGTGTCGCCATTTGACAAAGCCACTGCTTATATAGCCACCACCCGTTATAAGTTTAATGACCATACCCCTGGTTTGTATAAGACCACTGATTATGGCAAAACCTGGACAAATATCAGTCAGGGTATTCCCAAAGGTGCTTTTACGCGGGTGATCAGGGAGGATGATCAAAGAAGGGATCTTTTGTTCGCGGGAACTGAAACCGGTTTGTATCTCTCCTGGAATGGCGGGAAATCATGGGAGCCGTTTCAATTGAATCTACCCGTCACACCGATTACGGATCTGCGTGTCTATAAAGGCAACCTGATTGCGGCCACATCCGGCAGGGCATTCTGGATCCTGGATGACCTGAGTCTGATTCGCCAATACCAGCAGGGCGTTTCATCAGTTGCATTTTACAAACCCTCACCGGCATATCTCGCAAATGGATCCAGTCAATTGGATGAAACGGATCCTGCCTTTACGGGAGCTGATAAATATGCGGGTGTAAATCCTGCCAATGGAATTGTTATGTATTACCATTTGCCATCGGTACCCGACAGTATACCCATCCATCTGGATATCAGGGACGAACAGGGTAAACTGGTTCGTAGTTTTCATTCTGAGAAAAAAACGGATCAACATACTTATGATGGTGCACCACCACCTGATCCGGTTCTGTCGAGAGAAAAGGGGATGAACCGTTTTGTTTGGGATATGCGGCATGCGACCATTACAGGTGTGCCCGATGTATATATCGAAGCCAGTTATGCTGGTCATAAAGTTATTCCAGGAAAGTACCGGTTGGAATTGCATGTCGGTTCTCAGGAAATACAAAGCGAGGCAACTATTCTGGCAAATCCGCTTTACCAGACCAGGATGGCAGACTATCAGCTTTATGACCAGCAAATGGATACGATGGAACAGGATATGACCGCGATGAATAAGCTGATAAATCTGGTCTATGCAAAAAGAAAACAACTTGAAAAGATACTGGCTACGATCTCAGGGAACGAGAAATTGCTTCCTTTACAAAAAGCGGGAAAGTCACTGTCAGACAAAATGAAAGCCTGGGATGAGGAAATGGTCCAGCGAAAATCCAAAGCCTATGACGATGTGGAAAATTATCCCAACCGTTTTACGGCAGATTATCTTTTCCTGATCAATCAGACGGAAAGCGATATCCCAAGCGTAAATCAGCCCTCCCTGGACAAATGGAAAGAATTGAATCGCAAATGGCTGGTTTTGCAAAACCGGGGAAATGAATTTCTGCAAAAGGAGATACCTGCCTTTAATCAACAATTATGGGAAGCGGGAATCGGTGCGATCTGGTCTGAATAAGGGGGAGGGTTGTAAATGGAATTCCAAAAAAAATCCCCTGCCTGCAGGGGATTTTTTTAACGGTAGCATCGTTTATAATGTTTTCAACACATCATTCATGTTTCTTACCGCATCGGCGCTTTTGTTGAAAGCTGCCTGCTCATCTGCATTCAATCCGAAGTCGAGTATTTTTTCCCAGCCATTTTTTCCAATGACAACAGGTACACCCAGACAGATATCAGACTGTCCGTATTCACCTTCCAGCTTCACGCAGCAGGTGAATAATTTTTTCTCGTCGCGAACAATGGCTTCCACCAGCGCAGCACCGGCAGCACCGGGCGCATACCAGGCGGAAGTGCCGAGTAATTTGGTTAATGTGGCACCACCTACCATTGTATCGGCAACGATTTGTTTTTGTTGCTCTTCGGTCAGGAATTTTGTTACGGGTACACTGTTCCAGGTAGCCAGACGGATCAGGGGTATCATGGTGGTGTCACCATGTCCGCCCACCACCACTGCATTCAGGTCGGCAGGGCTGCAACCCAGGTGCTGGCTCAGTTGGTATTTGAAACGGGCGCTGTCCAGTGTTCCACCCATACCAATGATCCGGTTTTTGGGCAGACCGGTGGATTGCAGGGCCAGATAGGTCATGGTATCCATCGGATTGCTGATTACGATGATGATGGCATCCGGGGAATATTTTAAAATATTTTCTGTAACGCCTTTTACAATACCCGCATTGGTGCCGATCAGTTCTTCGCGGGTCATACCGGGTTTACGGGGCAAACCGGAAGTGATGACAACCACATCGGATTTGGCAGTCTTGCTGTAATCATTGGTACTGCCGGAAATACGGGTATCAAAACCCAGCAGGGCCGCAGTCTGGTTCATATCCTGTGCTTTACCCTCTGCAAATCCCTCTTTGATATCGAGTAAAACCAGTTCATCTGCCAGCTGGGCGCGGGCAATATTATCGGCACAGGTTGCTCCAACGGCACCGGCACCTACCACAGTTACTTTCATAAGAAAACTATTTAGATTGAAAAATTTTTGACGCTGCAAAGGTACGCTATGCTGGCATGGGATTGGGGTAAAATATCAGTATTTCTTATTGACATATCGTACCAAATCCTCCGCTTCCGGCACATCCGTGGTTTCGGGGTCATACACTTTTTCCAGCAGACCTTTATTATTGTAGCATACGATAAAGGGTGTTCGGGTAACCCGGTAGAAGGAAGGCACAAAATAAGTGGGGTCCCGGCCCACTTTGACATTTTTGTATTTATTCAATCCATAATAAGCGGCAAAACCCTGGATCTCATCCAGCGGTTTGAAACCTACAAAAACAAAAAACGCGTTGGATAAACTATCCATATGTTTCACGATCTCCTTGGCTTCATGCTGGCAATGCCCGCAATCCGGGGAAAAATAGATGATATAAGTATAATCATATCCCGATTTGGGGAGCATTTTTCGGGTAAACCAGGTTGAGTCTCCCAGCTGGATATTGAATGCCGGGATTTTGGGGTCTTTCTTATAGGGTGCGTCGTTGTCTGGTTTTGTCTGTGCGGAAACAGCAGTCGCCAGCAGCAGAAACAG
>JAGWTX010000176.1 GCA_028875955.1 Bacteroidota bacterium
ACTGTATGAAAATACTGGAAGGAAAAGTAGCCATTGTAACCGGAGCGGCCCGCGGTATCGGTGCAGCCATTGCTCAGATGTTTGCAGAACAAGGAGCGGATGTGGCATTTAGTTATGTCAGTGACAACAGCGCCGAGAAAGCAGCCACACTCGAGACAGCATTACAGGCGATGGGAATAAAGGCAAAAGCCTACAAAAGCAATGCGGGCATTTTTTCCGATTGTGAGGCACTGGTTTCGGATGTGCTGAAAGAATTTGGCAAAATAGATATCTGTGTAAACAATGCAGGCATTTCAAAAGACAACCTGTTGCTTCGTATGACTCCTGAACAGTGGGATGAAGTCATGGATATCAACCTGAAAAGCGTTTTCAACATGACCAAACAGGTGATCAAACCCATGATGAAAGCCAAATCAGGCAGCATCATCAATATGAGTTCGATCGTTGGAGTTCGGGGCAATGCTGGACAAAGCAGTTATGCAGCCAGCAAAGCCGGCATCATCGGTTTTACCAAATCCGTGGCGCTGGAACTGGGAAGCCGGAATATCCGTTGCAATGCCATCGCCCCCGGTTTTATCGAAACTGATATGACCCATTATCTGAAAGATGGCGATGGTGCCAGCGATTTCCTGAAAAAGATCCCACTGGGACGGTTTGGAAAAGCCGAGGAAATTGCCAGCACCACTTTATTCCTGGCAAGTGACATGAGTTCCTATATAACCGGGCAGGTTCTGAGCGCCTGTGGCGGTTTGAATATTTAATAAATACCCCTCAAAACGAAAGGATTGTTAAACAATTTAACAATCCTTTCGTTTCTTAAGCTCTATTTTCGCAGCCGCTATGAAGCAAAAATGCGTAACCTTTTTCCTGCTGCTGGTACTGGCAATCCAGATCCTGCCGATCCGGCAAATGGGTGGGCTTTTGTTCAGCAACCAGTTCACGGAAGAGATCCCGCATGCTGTTGATGTCGAAAAAGACAGCATCAAAAAAGGGGTGGTACCCAGTGACTTCCTGACACCCCCTTCCCTTACCCTAAGCTCTCAGTTCATCGAATGTGATTATCAGCACCTGAACTATGCAGATGCCATACCACACAACTATACCGATGATATCCATGTGCCCCCTCCGAATGCCTGATTTACCCTAAGCAGGCAAACCGTTTTCTTTACTTAAGTCATTCTTCATTATGAAAAAATATTTTCAGCATGCTGGCAAAGATTTGCCGGCATCCATCGTTGTGTTATTGGTAGCACTACCCCTCTGTCTGGGTATTGCACTTGGTTCCGGAGCTCCCTTGTTTTCAGGCATTATCGCAGGTGTGGTCGGGGGTGTGGTGATCGGTATCCTGAGCGGATCACAGTTGAGTGTGAGCGGACCCGCCGCCGGTCTGACAGCCATTGTGGCAACCGCAATTTTAAAATTACAGGTTTATGAAGCCTTTCTTCTTGCCGTGGTGATCGGGGGTTGTATCCAACTGATCCTGGGTTTTGTCCGGGCAGGCGTGATCGGGGATTATGTACCCAATTCCGTGATCAAGGGAATGCTGGCGGCCATCGGCTGTATCCTTATTCTGAAACAGTTTCCCCACCTCGTGGGTTATGATGCAGATTTCGAGGGAGATCAGACATTCAGCCAGAAAGATCACATGAACACTTTTTCAGAGCTCTACAAGGCGATAGAATACATTACCCCTGCCGCATTGATCATCGGGGCAATCTCATTGGCCATCCTGATCCTATGGGAAAGAAAGTTTATCAAAACGAATAGAATATTGCAATTGATCCCGGGGCCATTGATCGTGGTGCTGATCGGTACAGCCATCAGCGAATACATCAAGACCCAAAACCCCTCTTTTGCGTTGGAAACCAAACACCTGGTATCCTTACCCGTAGCCACAGACCTGTCCTCGTTTGTCAGTTTCTTTACTTTCCCCGACATCCGTTATTTAAACAACCCGGATGTCTGGATCACAGCCCTCACCCTGGCCATTGTGGCAAGCCTGGAAACTTTATTGGGAATAGAAGCCGTTGACAAACTCGATCCGCTAAAAAGAGTTTCGCCTCCCAACCGTGAACTCAAGGCCCAGGGAATCGGTAATATGGTGTCCGGTTTGATTGGCGGGTTACCCCTCACATCCGTAGTTGTAAGAAGTTCTGCCAATGTTTCAGCAGGTGCCAGGACAAAGGTCTCCGCCATCATGCATGGCGTCTTTTTATTGATCTGTGTAATGCTGATTCCGGGGCTTCTGAATAAAATTCCACTCAGTGCATTGGCAGCTGTGCTTATATTTACAGGGTATAAACTGGCAAAGGTTTCCCTGTTCAAGGAATTTTTTCAAAAAGGCTGGGACCAGTTCATCCCGTTTGTGGTGACCATCGTAGCCATTTTATTGACCGATCTGCTGATCGGTATCATCGTAGGGATTATCGTTGGTCTTTTCTTTATGGTAAGAAGCAATTTCCGTTCTTCCGTTTTTGTTGTGAATGACCATAACAATTTTCTGATCCGTTTCAGGAAAGACGTTTCCTTCCTGAACAAACCGATTGTCAAGAAAAAACTGGAAGACGTGCCTGCCGATGCTTATGTGCTCATCGATGCCACAAGGGCCGATTTTATTGACAAGGATATTATTGAGGTTGTGAATGATTTCCTTTGCCATGCGCATATCAAAAATATTCGCGTAGAGATCAAGAAAAGTGCGCACAAACCCATGCACTTATTATTTCAACAACCCAAAATCTGATTGGTATGAGAACTTATGAAAAATTATTATTGGAGAACAAAGCCTGGGCCCATGAAATGGTGGATGAGGATCCCCAATATTTCAACAGGCTGGCTCATTTACAAACGCCGGAATTTTTATGGATCGGTTGCAGCGACAGCCGCGTCCCGGCCAATGAGATCACCAATACCCAACCCGGCGAGATCTTTGTTCATCGCAATATTGCCAACCTGGTTATCCATACCGATGTGAATCTGCTGAGTGTACTGGAATATGCAGTGGTGCACCTGAAAGTGAAGCATGTCATTGTTTGCGGCCATTACGGATGCGGCGGTATCAAAGCTGCCATGACCAACCATGATTACAAACAGGTTCTCAATATGTGGTTAAGGAATATCAAGGATGTATATAACCTGCATAAGACCGAACTCGAATCTCATACCGATGAAGAATCGAAATTCGACCGCCTGGTGGAATTGAATGTCCAGGAACAGGTATTGCATCTCGCAAAAACATCCATCATCCAAAAAGCCTGGCAAAAGGAGCAAAGACCCGACCTGCATGGATGGGTTTACGGATTGAAAGACGGCATTATCAAACCCGTATTTGAATTAAATGCGGGAACGCCCCTGGATCCCCTGTATGTTTATGACGACTTATAAAAGAAAACCCGGTAAAGATTACCGGGTTTTTTTATTGTTGCGTATCAGTAGGTAATATTTTTCCTCTTAATATATGCATGCCAGAAAATAAAAGCTGCCATGGTTCTATAAGGCTTCCATTCTTCAGACATGGCCAGGATCTCCTCCCTTGTGGTATGTGGTGGCAACTTTTTTACATGCCTCACACTTTGCATTAATGCCAGATCCCCTACCGGGAACAGATCTTTCCTGTGCAGCACCATCATCAGGTATACATCGGTTGTCCAGTTACCGATTCCCTTGATCGCCGTCAGCCTTTCACGCACTTCCTCATTTGAAAACCCAGCCAAATCTTTAATCACCAGGTTTCCGGAGGTCACGGCTTCGGCAAGATGCCTGGCATAGACTATTTTTTGCCGGCTGAAATAACAGGCTTTTAAATCTGCATCAGAGAGTTTCGACAGTTTTGCAGCAGTAACCAACCCGATCCTTTTTTTCAGCTGCTGCAACGCGGATCTGGCGGATGCCAGCGATACCTGTTGCTCCAGTATGATATGTATCAGGGTTTCAAATGATGGCTTTCTGGTCCACATAGGCGGATAGCCGTATTGCGCCAGACAGGTTTTCAGATCCGGATCCCTTTTTGCCAAACGATCACAATGGCTATGAAAATCAGTACTCGAAAAGGATGGCTCCATAAATGAGGATCAGGAGATATTTTTAGGAGGTTTGGGCGCTTTGAATTTTTCAATAAACTGTTTGCTGTAATCACCCAATATCAGCCTCCCGCTGATGGCAGCCCTTTCCATTAATAAGTTGTCCCAGTCTTCCGTACCCTTCCAAAGCATCCGTTTGATTTCCCGCATGGCTTCCGGTGAGGAATGTGACAAAGTGGTTGACAGCCGATTGATGGAATCATCCACACCGGCTATATCCGTATGCAATTCCGCAAAAAGGCCCTTTCTTCTGGCCCAGTCTGCGGAACGCCACATTGCGGCATCAATGGTTAGCTGTGAAAAAGCGGAAAGGCCCAGTTTCCTCTCTACTGCCGGCCCCACCACAAAAGGACCGATCCCAACCGCCAATTCACTGAGTTTGATATCAGAACCTTCTACGGCGATGGCATAATCAGCCGAAGCCGCTAAACCCACTCCTCCCCCGATACATTTTCCATGTATCCGGGCAATGATCAGTTGGGGCACTTTGCGCATGGCATTGATCACATTGGCAAATCCGGAGAAAAAATGCAAACCTTCCTGTTCATTCTTTATTGCCGCCAGTTCATCAAAGGAAGCACCGGCACAAAACACTTTTTCACCGGCCGAACGGAGTATGATGACTTTTGTGCCTTCATTCAACCCTTCGCTATGGATATCCTTTGCCAAAGCATCCAGGATCTTTCCGGGCAGGGAATTACTTTGCGGATGAAAAAACTCGATGGTGGCAATACCATGTTCCCGCTCAACTTTTACATATCCTTCTTTTATCTCTTCAATCATTTCACTAAATTATTAAATCGCCTGTAAAATCCGTCTTTTAACAGATCTACATTAAAATTAATCAGAATTCCATGTCGTAAGCCGGATAGTTTTAGATAGGTGTGTAACTGCTTGAAATGAACCGGAGCCAATTGTTCCACTGATTTAATCTCTACAATGACAGATCTTTCGACCACCAGGTCTGCCCTAAACCCGTTTTCCATTTTATCACCCTGAAAAATCACGGGTATCCCTTTTTGGGATTCTACAAAAAACCGGTTCCTCATCAGCAGTTTGGCCAATACTTTTTCATACACCGACTCAAACAAACCGGGACCCAATTCTCTGTGAATGAAGATGCTGGTATCAAGTATCTGCCGGATTATCATATTGGGATCTGTCGCTGTCATGTATTGACAGTAAAAATAAACCCACACCTCTTTTGACATGCAGGTATTTACCGAAAAATAGAACCGGGATTTAACCTGTTCTAAAGCCAGAAGAATTTAGATAAAAGAAAAACGAAGAAAAAAAGTGTCTTTCAAAGCAGTAGACCACCCTGTTTTACTTTGGACCCGTAAAAGGTAAGCTTACATAAACCAATGCTTCCCGAACATCGACCGCACTTCTTTTCTTCGTTCTTCTTCTATCGATTCTTTAAGCCCTGAATACAGGAATGTTCAAACTCCCCGCAGGTTTCAATAAAAGAAAAACGAAGAAAAAAAGTGTCTTTCAAAGCAAAAGATCGCTCTGTATTTTTTTGGACCCGCATAAGGTAAGCCTGCATAATCAAGGGATTCCCGAACATCGGCCGCACTTCTTTTCTTCGTTCTTCTTCTATCGATTCTTTAAGCCCTGAATACAGGAATGTTCAAACTCCCCGCAGGTTTCAATAAAAGAAAAACGAAGAAAAAAAGTGTCT
>JAGWTX010000177.1 GCA_028875955.1 Bacteroidota bacterium
TGAAGACGCTGGCGTAACAAAAACTCAGGCAAATGCTGCCCTGGATTCTTTTGTAGCTACTGTAACCAAAACCCTGAAAAAAGGAGATAAAGTTACCCTGGTTGGTTTTGGTACTTTCTCTGTATCAAAACGTGCTGCTCGTACAGGCCGTAACCCGCAAACCGGTGCTGCCATCAAGATCAAAGCTAAAAAAGTTGCTAAATTCAAAGCTGGTAAGGAACTGAGCGCTAAGCTCTAATTACCGCTACAACCCTTTTGAACCCCGCTTGCACGCGGGGTTTTTTTATTTCGTACCTTTGCCATTCATTTAAAAAAAACAAAACATGGGAAGAGGTGACAAAAAATCCGCAAAAGGAAAAAGATTCAAAGGCTCTTTTGGCAAAAGCAGACCTGCAAAATCAAATAAATCCAAGAAACCTGTAGTAAAAACAGCGTAATCCCGCTCTGCACCTTTTTTACAAAGGCTGACCAAGTAATTTATTTCGGGCAAATACCTGAAAATGAGAAATCTGTACATCCTTGCACAGATTTCTCATCGTTCGGTCTCAGCTTTTCCCACTGGCGATTTCTCCAATGGCTTTCACCAGTTTATCCAGATCGGGTATCGTTGTATAGACATGCGGTGTAATCCTTACGCAGGATATGTTCTCCCAAACAATACCCACCGTATGTATTTTATACCGGTTGAATAAAGCGCTATCCAGTTCACCCGGCGTCATGCCATCAATGGTCACTCCGCAAATCGCACAGGAAAATTCGGGTTTGAAGGAGGTATGTATTTTTACTTTGGGGATATCCCTTACTTTTTCTGCCCAGTAATTTTTCAGATAACGGATCCGCTCCTCCTTTCTTTTGGAGCCGATCGCATTTTGAAAATTGACGGCTTCCCCGATGGCCTGTTCAATCGGGAAACTCCGGGTACCCAGACTTTCAAATTTCCGGATATCCTCACTCTGGGGCTTATCATTACATACCAGTGGCCATATCTTACTGATCTTTTCTTTTTTGATCCACAACATCCCGCTACCAACCGGCGCACTCAGGAATTTATGCAAACTGGTTCCGAAATAATCACAACCCAGGTCCGGAATTTTGTAATCGAGTAGACCGAAGGTATGGGCCCCATCCACGATTACTTCCACTCCATATTTTTTGGCCATATCGGTTATCTTCCGGACCGGCATGATCTGGCCGATCCAGTTGATGATATGGGTAACATGCAGGATTTTTGTTTTGGGGGTTATGGCTTTTTCATAGGCTGCAACAATCTCCTCTGCATTTTCTATCGGGAACTGAAAACTGAGCTGTTTATAGACAATCCCCTCACGCGCCGCCCTTTGCTTCCAGGCATTGATCATATTCGGATAATCCTGTTTTGTACCCACCACTTCATCTCCGGCTTTCAGCTCCAGACCATAGATCACCGTATTCAGGGCTTCCGTGGCATTCCGGTTTACGGCGATCTCTTCAGGTGAACAACCTGCCAGAACAGCCAGTTTTTGCCGCAAGGGCTCACGGCCCTGATCCAGGATGCGCCACATGTAATAGGATGGTCCCTGATTGGCCAGATCGTTGTAACGCGACAAGGCTTCCTGCACGATCCTCGGAGCCGGACTCACCCCGCCATTGTTCAAAATAATGAGGTTGGCATTGACGGTATAGGCCTGTTGTATCACAGACCAATAGTCTTCATCCGTTGCCACGGCCTGCGGACTCAGTCCCAGGGTTTTCTTTTCAGCGGCTTCAAAACTGGCAGCATGCAGCTGGTTAAACAGGCTATTGGCTGAGAATGCGCCGGCCAGTAAGCCCATGTTTTGTAAAAACTTTCTTCGGTGTTCCACGGTAAAAGATTGAACAAGAAAGTTAAGGTTTTCCGGGAATAATCCTGATATCAGATCATCCATCAGAAATCCACCGGTTGTTTCAGAATGGTTTTAACACCTGGTTCTGAATCCCGAAGCCGTCAAAATGACTATCTTTGCAAACGAAAACGGGAAACAATGAGAAGGAAATATTTGGCTTTGCTGGTTTGTATGCTTGCAGCTGTCTTGCAGGTCACCCTGTTACAGGCACAATGTTCCATCTGCACCAAAACCGCTTCTCAACTGGGTGCCGGTCCTGCAGAAGCATTAAATTCAGCCATTCTCTATCTGGCTGCTGCACCCTTTGCCATCATGGGGTATATTGGCTGGCGCTGGTGGAAGACCGAAAAATCACTGGAGGGAAATACAACTTCAGACGAACCATCCCAGAACTGAAATCCATCTACAATCATAATCTGAAAGAGATCAGGAAACTGTGTTTTATCTGCGAGATGACCCCAATTCTTCGCAATTTATAATAATAGATATCCCTTCGGTTCTTACACAAAAAGAAAAACAATTTCCAGTTGATTCTTGTCTGCATCGAAGCGTGCCACAACTGATATAATTTTTCAAAAAACGCACGGTCCGGGCTATTCAGATGTGCAATCTCCCTGAAGTAAGCGAGGTGCTGATCCAATACCACCCTGAATCTCTTGCGCAATTCTTTTTTGGAAGGCCCCCTGCTGGCGGTAACATTCCGATCATGTACACGCTGATATACCAAAACCTCAGGCACAAACTGCACCTGGCTTACAGACATGGCGATGATTGCAAGCCACCAGTCGTAAAAAACCCCTTCCGGAAAGGGTAAGGCTTTTTCCAACAGGGACTTTTTGATCAGCATGGCATGACCACTTACCGTATTGAAAACAGCGATTTTCTTTGGATCGTTTCCGGAAACCTTCCTGTACCGGTTATTCGGATTTACCCTTACCGGGATTCTCTCCTGAAATCGAATGGAATCACAATAAATAAGGGAAGCACTTTTATCCCATGAATCAAGCAGTACAGACAATTTTCCGGGATTCCAGATATCATCCTGATCGGCTATCGCGATCCAATCATGCTTCGCTGAACAGAGCGCCTGCTGAAAATTAGCAGTAAAACCCTGATTCACCTGGTTACGGATAAGCCTGATCCGGCTGTCTTTACTGGCCAATTCTTCCAGGATCTGAAACGTATCATCCTCGGAAGCATCGTCTGAAATCAGCAATTCATGGATCGGATAGCTTTGCTGCAGGATACTTTCTACCTGCTCTCTGATAAATCTACTCCCATTGTAACTGCAGAGTACAACTGAAATAGGTAATGTCATTAACAATTTTTATTTTTATCGGTCTGGATCAGAGATACTTAGTAATGGCATTCCGTTATTAAAAAGACATTAAGCTATCGGGCTCATGAACATTTATACGGTAAAACAAAAGACAACCCCCGCAACAACTCCGAAGTTTTCGATCATGATCCCCAGCTGGAACAACCTTCCCTATCTCAGGCTTTGCATCGAAAGCATCCGGAAAAATTCACATTACCAGCATGAGATCATTGTCCATATCAACGAAGGCGTTGATGGTTCCTTAACCTGGATACAATCACAGGCAGATATCAGTTATTCGCACAGTCAGGAAAATATCGGTGTCTGCTATGCGCTCAACAGTTGCCGTACACTGGCAACAACTGATTACCTGGTTTACCTGAATGATGACATGTATGTTTGTCCTGATTGGGACCTGGCTCTGGTGGAAGAGATCGATCAGTTAACCGATCCTTATTTTTTCTTTTCAGCCACCGCCATTGAAACCCGTAAACAAAGCAACTGCTCCATAGAAAAAACCTATGGTACCCACCCGGATAATTTTCAGGAGGAAAAACTCTTAGCCGAGTACCGGCAATTACCCATGGAAGACTGGCAGGGTGCCACCTGGCCGCCGAATGTGGTGCACAAGGATGTTTGGGACCTGGTAGGGGGGTATAGCATTGAATACAGTCCGGGCATGTATTCCGATCCTGATTTTTCGTACAAGCTCTGGAAACTGGGTGTGCGTCTGTTTAAGGGCATTGCCAAAAGCAGGGTCTACCATTTTGGCTCTGTCTCCGTAAAACGGATCAAAAAAAATGATGGCTACTATATGTTCATTGCCAAATGGGGCATGACATCCGGAACCTTTTCAAAGTATTTCCTGAGAAGGGGTGAACGGTTTGACGGCCCCCTGGAAGAGCGACCCATCCCATTCCTGACCCGGATCAAAAATCACCTGAAAGCGCAGGTATCCGTTCTGCACAAATAAGGGCTAATAATCGATCTTAACAAACATCTTCAAACAGAACAGGATCTTCTCAAAGGAGGATTTCTTTTTATAGGCGAGTATCCGGTTTCTATACCGCAGGAATGTGACCATCCGTAACCAGTTGTTTTGTAATCCCTGGTGCCGGTAGGTCCTGCTCAGGATCTCCAGTACCCTTTTTTGTTCCGTATTTTCCGGAGGGCATTTTTCAAATAACAACTGCATCCTCTCACGGCTTCTTTGTTTGCGCCAGGCAACCGATGGTTTTTTTTGCTCCTTTTTTTTTGCATGGGTATTCGCACCGATCGCATTCTGGGTATGCTGTCTGTAATACACCAACGATCCCGGATAATACAGAACGGGGCTTTTACAGGCCGCAACAAATCCTAACCAGAAATCATGCGTTACCAGATCCGGAAAGGGCCGGCACCTTTCCAACAATCCTTTTTTGAAAAGCATGGCATGCCCGGGTGCCCAGGCGCCGATTACATACATCAGACAATCTGTATAGGAGATCTGGTTGCGGATATCAGACATCTTTTTCCCCAGGGATAACCCGTTTTCATCTATCAGTTCAGAATTGCTGTAGATCAGTTCCTGGTTTCCCAGGGCCTCATACAAAAGCGAAAGTTTTTCCGGATGCCAGCGGTCATCCTGATCGCTGAGTGCGATCAGATCACCCTTGGCCAGTAACATCCCTTTCTCAAAATTTTTGATGTATCCAAGGGTTTCGCGGTTTTGTTCGATCCGGATATCGGGAAATTTTGATGCATACCTTTCGAGAACAGCCCATGTGTTGTCTGTGGATTTGTCATCCACAACTACCAGTTCAATGGACCGGTAGGTTTGTGCCAGAATACTATCCAATTGTTCTGCCAGAAAACGGGAACCGTTATAGGTTGCCATTACAACAGAAATCAACGGTCTTTGGGGAACATCTTGCATAGCTGGCTATAAAATAAAATGGATGTCAGGGTTCTTATTCAGATTGATAGCGGTTGATAAAAGAAAACAGGTTGAAAGCCGGTTCTTTGGCAGCGGTAACGAGCTGCGCCAGGAATTCCGATTTGGGAATATCCTTCATCCTGCGCTCCTGGATAATCCGGAACGCCCTTTCCGCCAGGAGCCAGTATTTTCTGTCTGATACCTTATGCTGTTGCTGATGCTGTTCAATGGCTTCGGCTAGTGCTGCAATCCCTTCTTTGGCAGATGCAACGGTTTTGAGCACCGGCACTTCCCGGTTATCCTGCTGAAAAGCGGGCGCCAGCATGGAACGGAGGTTTCTTACGAATTGATCTGCATCGGGCCGGTCGCTTTTATTTACCACAAATAGGTCTGCAATCTCCATCAATCCCGCTTTCATGGTCTGTACTTCATCTCCGGCTTCCGGTACCACAACCACCAGCGTGGTATCTGCCAGACCGGCAATCTCAATCTCACTCTGTCCCACACCAACGGTTTCAATTATGATCTCATCAAAACCGGCCGCCTGCATCAGCGAACTGATTTCGAGTATGTGCGGATGCAATCCACCCAATGAGCCACGGGTAGCCAGTGAACGGATA
>JAGWTX010000178.1 GCA_028875955.1 Bacteroidota bacterium
ATCCCGTTTCCGGCAAATTCAGAACGGAAAACCGAACGGTAGAACAGGAAAGCTTCTTCCGTTGTACCCGGAAAGTTGAGGTAAGTACTGGTTCTTCCGCCCTTGGGCCGGCTGGTTTCCTTCCACAACCGGAATTGCGCCTGGAGATAGGATTGCAGTTTGTCTACGTTTTGAACAAGGCCTTCATCTGCCCGGAAGGTTTTCACGACCTGTATCAATTGCTCCCGGGTTTCAAACAACATCTGCCATTCCAGAAATGTGGTTTCGCCCCTGCTTTCAAACCAGACGGTAGCCAGAAATTTCGGACCAGAGACATGTTCATATACCAGTTTGCGAAAGGGGATCACTTCTTTAAACAGACTCCTGTTGGTATAATCGGTCCCGTCAGGCCCATGCATCACGAGGTTCCATTCCCCTTCGGGAATGACATCCATGGTTGAAATGGTATTGGTGAAACCATTCGGTCCCCACCAGTTCTGTATGTGTTCCTTGTTCGTCCAGACTTCCCAGACCAGTTCAACCGGTGCCATCAATAAGCGGGAAATCCGGATCTCCCTGTCTTGGGTGGAAAGGTTACTTTTTTCCATGTTTTTTCTTTTTTTGAAGGGTATGCAAATACATTTCGAGGTTATCCAGTTTGGCTTCCCAGAATTTCCGGTAGGTTTCGATCCATTCGGAAACTTCTGACAATGGATCGAGTTGCACTTCGCAAATCCTTTCCCTCCCTTTTTGCCGGATGATGACCAAGCCGCATTCAGACAGGATCTTGATCTGCTGGGAGATGGCCGGCCGGCTCATGTCAAAATTTTCAGCAATACTGTTCAGGTTCATAGACTGTTTGGCGATCAGTTGGATGATCTGCCGTCTGGTGGGATCGGCAATGGCCTGAAACACATCTCTTCGGGTAGTAGCAGACATAATAAGTAAGCATTTGCTTACTCAAATATAAATAAGTAAGTAAATGCTTACCAAATTTATTTTTTTAATACTGCCGGACAACCGATGAATAAGGGAATTGGCATACAGCCCCGGTTACTAGCAACCGGGGCTGTATGCCAACAGGAGTTTACATTTTCAAAGTAATGCCAAGATAAAAACTTCGGCCAATGGCAGGGATGATGCCTGGTCCCGGATATTCATCCGTTCTGCGGGTAAAATAATTTTTGCCGGCTATATTATTGATACCCCCCTTCAGGGAAAATACACGGAATTTCCAGGTGGCACTGGCATCCAGTACGGTATAGGCTGGGATATAACCCGCAACCGGATCGGTACTGCTATAGGCATTTGACGCATCACCAAATGCATCACCTGTATGGTTCCATTGTAATGTGGTTGACAAGGAATGGGTGTTCATGAGTAAACCTATCCGGTTTATGGTTTTGGCAGCAGCTTCCACGCGATTCCCTTTGTATTCGCCACTGGTATACCGGGCATCAATCCATGAAAAAGAATGGAAAACACTCAACCCGTATTGCGATGAATTGCTGAACAATTTCAGCAGGTTACACTCTACATAACTTTCTATCCCTTTATGTACACTATTGGCAACATTGGTCCTGAAGGAATAGGTGTTTCCGGTTACCGGGTCTGTTTGTACAATCACACCAATCCTGTTATTGTAAGCCATATAAAATAATCCGAAGTCAAAGTTCAGGTAATTATCCACCGTACCGCGATACCCCAGATCGGCATTAAATCCGTTGGCATCCTTCAGGTTTTTATCAATACGGGAACTCACACCAAAGGGTTGTAACTGGCTATACTCAATGGGACGGTAAGCCTGACTGATATTGGCATACAGGTTGGTGTAGTAAGAAGTTTTGTATTGCACTCCTACGCCGAACAAGGGAAAATACCTGCTTCTCGACAGATCTGTTTCGAGTTTGTCTGTTCCATCCATCTTGTATCCGCGCGCTTGGGAGTTCAGGTATTCGAAACGAAAACCGGGTGTGATGCTTAACCGGTTGTTTAACCGGAATATGTTTTCAATAAAAGGGGCCAGGTTGGTTGTATTGAAAGCAAGATCATAGCCCCAATTACCGGTAATGGATAAATCAAAATCACTGTTCGTGGTACCTTCACCGCCACCGTTTCGTTTAAACCAGGCATGACTGATGCGGGCACCCGCTGCAAAAGTGGATTGTCCGTTTGCAAAAGGATAATTATGTGTGATCCTGATTTCCGAAGTTATATTTTTCATGGCTTCAATACCCACTTCTCTGGGAACATATTGCAGGGTAACCGGATCGATCTCATCTTTTGCTTCGGGTCCGCCATCTTCATTTCGCCATACCAGCGAGCGGTTGCCGAATAAATAGGTCATTTTTATACTCACATGGGTATTATTCGAAGGGTCCAGGTTGAAATATCCCGTCATGATATTCCAGGGACTCTTGAGCCAGTTTCTGGATCGGGTAGATGCCCTGGGATCAGCTGCAAAAAGACTGTCGGTTAATCCACCGGGCATTTGTATCCGGTTTCTCAAAAGGGAATATTCAAAGCCTATATTTGATTTATCCGATATCGCATATTGCAATTTTCCATAGCCCGATAATTGCCATTGCTGGCTATTGGGCCGGTATCCATCCATATTCCTGTATTGGAGAAAGGCATAATAGGACAATTTTTTATTCCGCCCCCCCAGGGATGTAAATGAGTTGAATAAACCAAAGCTTCCTTGCGTAATTGAACTAACTGCCTCGAATTTTTTGTTCACGGGGGGATCTTTTAACACGTAATTCACCAGCCCCCCGAATTGGGAACCGAACTGTAAGGCAGCTGCACCTCTTACCATTTCAATCCGATTCACTGCCTCCATGGGGGGGAGATAATAGGCTTCATTATAACCATAAATATCCCCGCTGATGTTATAGCCATTCTGTCGGGTATTCATTTCTATGCTTTGAACAGGATTCAAACCCCGGGTGGCAATGCCATTGGCTGTAAAACCACTGCTCTCTGTTTCTACAATGTTCAGTCCGGGAATCCTGCCCAGTATCTGTCTTGTATTGTTGATGGCCTTATTGGCATCCATACTGTCGGTTATGATCACTTCATTCTTTTTTCCCGCATAGATGATACCGTCTTTCATTTCCGGCATATGTCCCGTAGCTTTTACAGTTCTGATACCCGTAACACTCACATCTTCGAGGATAACCGTTTTTAGGGTGTCGGGGTTATTCTTATTTGTTTTATTCTGCGACATCAGCGCAAGAGGGAACAGTAGCATTGGTAACACTATATATTTCATTACTTATTTTTTAGAACGCAAAGGTCTACTAAGCAGATTGCAGGCATTTACAGAATCGGGAAACTGGTTTTACGAGATCAGGAAATTGACGGAAGCCCAAAAAATCATAAATCGGGCGGGAATTTTCCTATTTGCAATCAGGATAGTAAGGTATCAGGCATGAAATACCAATAGCAACCCGGCCAGCTGGTTGTCGGAAGAATTCGAAATTTGAAGTATTTATAAAACCTGGTAATTCAGGTTAGAACAATGGGTTACCCTATCCGGAAAATTTTTCATCGTATCTGGAATACCCCGATCCTGGATATTTCTGTTTGTATTCGTCTTTGATTTCTTTCAGCGTCTTTATTAGGCTGACAGTGACGAAAGAAGGTAAAAGGCGCAGTAAAAAGGGTAATCCTGTTTATCCGGTAGCAGTCATCTGTGAATGTTGATAGACCCATTTTGGTAAATGCGGGATACACGGTTAAGGTTTCTCGATAAGTATGCCATATTTATCCAGGAGGCCACTGATGCCATAAACACTGAATCTCGCTTTTTTGATCCTGTTATTTTCAGGGTCTATGGAATAACCGATGGCTGACCGGAAGTCGCAGCCTTCAGCCAGCGTATTTTCAAATTTGGCATCACCCAGGTCACAGTCCTGGAATACGGAATGGCTCAGGTCACAAGCTGTAAAATCAGCACTGGTCAGTTTGCATTTTCTGAAAACCGTTTTTTTGATGTGCGTCCCATAAAAAATGGCATGGGTAAGGTTGCAATCCTCAAACAAAAAATTCAATCCATATTTGTCACAGGTATTAAAAGCCAAGCCCTGCATTTTGCAACCGGTAAATGCCGTGTCCCTGAAAACGCATTTGCTGATTTTTGCAAGATCCAGATTGCAGTGATCAAACCGGCAATCGATAAAAGCCGTATCCGAAAGATCGGCATGCGACAGGTCGCAATGCACAAACCGGCAATTCTCATAGGTGCCCTTTTGGAAATTCCCGGCATGACAGGTTTCCTTGTCCAATATCTTATCCTCGGTATACAATGATTTGCTGAATGGGTATCACAATATTTTTTTCAAAACGGGAATGACCGGGTATTATTTTTTAAACAGTTCCTTCCAGGCCGGCTCATATTTATCGCCCTTGATCCAGGTGGGTTGTTGGGGATTGTCGGCAATATTTTTAGCAGCCATGATATAGGCTTTGATGTATTTCATGGCATAGTCAAGATCAAAATTGCCGACTTCATCACTTAACTGGTGGTATCGTTTGGTTACCGTCGAATCAAAACTGGTGAAGCCCAGGCTAAAGGTTGGAGCGGGAATCCCTTTTACAGCCAGGTTCACATTGTCGCTTCTGTCAAACAGGTTCTGCTCCGGTGCAGGATCGGGAATCGCGGATAAGCCAAATGCTTCAGCACCCTTTTTGATATCCTGATCGGCAGAGGTCCTGCCCAGGCCGACCACTGAAATGATCTTTGTATCGTTATAGGAAGCATTGTCGATATTCATGTTATACACCAGCTTGTGCAAAGGGATGACAGGGTTGTCTGCAAAATACTTGCTGCCGATTTCCCCGATCTCTTCTCCGGTATATGCGATGAACAGCATGGATCTTTTTGGCGGATGCTGGCTAAAATACAAAGCGGCATCCATAACGGCCGTTACGCCAATCGCATTGTCCCTGGCGCCATTGTAAATACTGTCCATCTTGCCTTCTTCCATTTTTGGCCTGGCTGCCACACCCAGGTGATCGTAGTGTGCGGATAGTACAATAAACTGATCTTTTAATTTCGGATCTGACCCTTCTATCCAACCCAGTACATTTTCAGCAGCGGTTGTCTTCGAGGTCGCGCCGGAAATCATGAGTGACGCACTAAGCGACTTGTCGGCATACAGGGCCGGTAATTTGTTGTCTGTATCCTTGATCAGGAAGGAAGGGAGCTCATTTTCTTCACCCACTACCGGGTGTTCACGGGTGGTCATGCTCCTGAGTAAAGGCCAGGGTGTTTCAGCTGCGTTGAGTCTTTCCAATAAAGCCAGCGCTCCTTTTTCCTTGGCCAGTTCACGTTTTTTTCTGATCATGCCAAAACCTTCCCGTAAGGAAGTGCCATCCTTGTCGCCAAAATCGGTGACCACTATTTTTCCTTTTACATCGAGTCTGTCAAAATCTGCCTGTGTGCCATGACCCGCATAGATAAGCGGCGCCTGTTGATTGATGTCTCCGCCTGTCAGTTCAAAAAAGGATTCAGTTAACCGGTAGGTCTGGTCTTTGATGGTAAGTGTGCCCGAGCTGGCGGGTTTGATAAAATGGATGGTGAAATGTTGAAAATAATCGGTTGTATTAGGACACTCCCTCAATTGCATACTCCTGAAAGCCTCACTGATATATTTTGCCGCAATATGTATTTCCGGTCTTTCCGTGGCCCTGCCCATTAATTCATCGGAAGC
>JAGWTX010000179.1 GCA_028875955.1 Bacteroidota bacterium
AGACCAAACAAGGGACTTTCTTCATTGATCATGTGTACCAGCGTCCAGTTAGCTGTCATGGTAGTCGCTTTGGAAATATCCAGTGGTGCATTAAAGAATCTGTTTTTCATGACACCCTCTTCCTGAAGCTTCAGGGCAATCGTCATTTTCACTTCCACATTCAATAGGAAATTTTTGGTATAGGGCACCATGCGGAACATCAACGCCACACCATTCCGGAAAGGGACAAAAAGGGCGTTTTTGCTATACCGGATATAAGCCCGGGGTCTTGCAAACCGACCATAGAGCAGACCGGTAGCCAGCGCGAAACTCATCAGACCCACCAATGCTTCCAAAGCAGCCGTGAGACTGGCCGCAAAACCGATGGGGTTGATCCTTCCATACCCCACCGTGGTAAAAGTCTGTGCACTGAAGAAAAAAGCTTCCCCGAATTTCTCTTCTGTCGTTGCCGCCACCATTCCGCTCAGGTGATCAATTCCGATCAGGAGATAAATAAGCGCAAACAATAAATTGACAGCCACAAAAAAGATCAGAATCGTCAGCAGAAATTTCCATTTCGACATGGAAAGCAGGGAATGATAGATGTTCAGCCTTTGCCAGAACGCCATTCCCCTGACTTCCTGGTTGGGTTCACCGTTTTTATTAAAGAACCTGCCCCCGCTGAGCGAAGTATTGGTACCCAAACCGGTTTCGTTGTTAACCTGGGCCTTTTTATTGGTTTTTTTCAACTGCATGTCTAAAAGTACGGTGCCGTTTTGAAAAAAATACCCCGATCCGGGCTTTGGGGACAATGTGGAAAATCGTACAGCTTACTTCAGGGCACAACATTATCTTTGCAGCCTTATGAAGAATATCCGAAATTTTTGCATCATCGCACATATCGATCATGGTAAAAGCACCCTGGCAGACAGGTTGCTGGAACATACCAAGACCATCGGGTCTCGGGATATGATGAACCAGGTGCTGGATGATATGGATCTGGAGCGGGAGAAGGGCATTACGATCAAAAGTCATGCTATTCAGATAAACTACCCTTACAAAGGCACAGAATACATATTAAACCTGATTGATACTCCCGGACATGTTGACTTCAGTTATGAGGTGAGCCGTGCACTGGCAGCCTGCGAAGGGGCATTATTGCTGGTGGATGCCTCCCAGGGCATTCAGGCGCAAACCATCAGTAACCTGTACCTGGCCATTGAAAATGACCTGGAAATCATACCGGTGATCAATAAGATCGATATGGACGGTGCTAAAATTCCGGAAGTAACCGATCAGATTGTAGACCTAATCGGTTGTAAGGAAGAGGATATCCTCCTGGCCAGCGGAAAATCAGGAATTGGTATTGAAGAGATCTTACAGGCGATCATTGAAAGGATTCCTGCTCCGGAAGGAAAAACCGATGCCCCTTTACAGGCATTGATCTTTGATAGTGTCTTTAACAGCTTCCGGGGGATTATCGTGTATTACCGTATTTTGAATGGGGTGCTGAAAAAAGGGGATAAGATCCGGTTTGTGGCATCCGGCAACGATTATTTTGCTGATGAAGTGGGTGTGCTCAAGCTGACCATGACACCCAAGGATGAAGTAAGGGCAGGTGATGTAGGTTATATCATAACGGGAATAAAAAATGCCAAGGAAGTAAAAGTGGGCGATACCATCACCCTGGCAAATAACCCCGGCGAGATGATTCATGGATTTGAAGAAGTAAAACCCATGGTTTTTGCGGGCATTTTCCCGGTGAATACAGATGAGTTTGAAGAACTGCGGGATTGCATGGACAAGCTCCAGTTAAATGATGCCTCCCTGACATTTGAGCTGGAAACCTCACAGGCACTGGGTTTTGGATTCCGATGCGGTTTCCTGGGTCTTCTGCACATGGAAATCATACAGGAGCGACTGGAAAGGGAGTTTAACCAGACCGTGATCACAACGGTACCCAACGTAAGTTTCAATGCCTATACCACACGTGGAGAAAAGATAATCGTCAATAATCCCGCAGAAATGCCGGATCCGGTAAAGATCGACAGGATCGAAGAGCCTTTTATCAAGGCACAGATCATTACCCTGCCGGATTATATCGGAAATATCATGACACTTTGCCTGGGAAAAAGAGGGATTCTGATCAACCAGAGTTATCTCACACCTACCCGGGTCGAATTGATTTTTGAAATGCCGCTGACAGAGATCGTTTTTGATTTTTATGATAAACTCAAAAGTTCCACCAGGGGATACGCATCTTTTGATTATTCCCCGATCGGTTCCCGTGATGCGGATATTGTAAAGATGGATATTTTGCTGAACGCCGAAAAAGTGGATGCCTTAAGCGCGCTGATTCACAGAAGCCGGGCGCAGGAATTTGGCCGTAAACTCTGTGAAAAACTGAAAGAATTATTACCCAAGCAACAGTTCCAGATCGCGATTCAGGCAGCCATCGGTGCAAAAGTTATCGCCCGTGAAAATATCAGTGCCATGCGGAAAGACGTAACTGCGAAATGTTATGGGGGTGATATCAGCCGTAAAAGGAAACTGCTGGAAAAACAGAAGGAAGGTAAGAAGCGGATGCGTCAGATCGGAAATGTGGAAATCCCGCAGGAAGCTTTTCTGGCAGTACTAAAACTGGACTAAACCGTTAAGGTTGCTAAATCATAACTAACCTTTTCCTTTCTTAGGAACCAGAAACTGGTTCCTTTTTTGTTCCGCTGCTTCCCTGGTCGGGTTGAATCGGCTGTTGGGATCAACCTGTTTGACTACAGGCACATAGTTCCACCTGCCATTGGCCCATTGGAAACCTTCAAAACTTCCCACCGGTATCAGGGTATAATGATTGGCGGGTTCCCCGTTTTCACTGGTGAGCCTGGCAAAAGTGATCATATCCAGATCCGGGTCATAATTGAGTCTGGCATTGGCTTCCTTCTTGAATTCCAGACAGAACCGATAAGCCGGTTGCGGTGGTTTCATATCATCGGGCGGATAATTGAAGAAACGTCCTCCGAATACAGGTTTATTTTCCTTGTCAAAGCTTAATACCTCCAGCCATTTCTTGGTGCTTCTGGCATCATTCTCATCATAACCGATCAGGGTATAATACTTTTTGTTGTTATAGGTCTTCTCCACAATATTGTAATACACGGCTCCGATCCATTGCCGGTTGGTTCTTACAGAATCCACCGGTGAATCGGTAAATGGAGAATCGTCATACAAAGGGATCAGCTTCAGCGACCCGTCACTGGTATGCATCTGTATGGCACCCTTTTGCCGGTAATAGGTGAAATCCTTCATCACCTGCCAGGTGATGATGCGAAAACTGCTATCGGGTGCATAGAGGAAGGAGATGGTTTTTAACGAATCAAAAGGATAGGAAAATGAATAGGGTACCTGTAAGGCCTTGACCAGCGCCCTGGTAAAAAAACTGTCTGCCACTGCCCGCTGACTGGTTTCCCTGCCATTCACGATGTCTTCTGCATAGTTGCGCATATTCTGTTCCAGTTCTTCCAGTATCTGAACGGTAGCAGGAACTTTTCGCTGGGCAGAAGCCAGCAAAAACAGGGAACAAAAAAAACAGGTGAATATCAATCGCATCGTAAAAAAATCATTGGTTCTAAGTTACAACCAAACAAGGAAGCTGTGCTGCTTCTTGTTCATCCTTTCAAATTTTATGATTTTATTTAAGCGGAATCGCTTTGGCGAATGCCAATAAATCGCTGAATCGGAGATCGATCAATGGATCGGGGAATGGGGTTTCCGGGTGCGTGGTGGCAACAAACACCGTATGCATTCCCGCATTCCTGCCAAAACCCATATCACTGATCCGGTTTCCCACAATGATGCTTTTGGACAGGTCAATGGCAGGAAAATCTTTTTTTGCCTGAAATGCCATGCCTGGATTGGGTTTCCGGTTCACGGAATCATCCGATAAATCACTGCAGTAATAGATTTTGTCAATCCTGCCACCTTGTTCCTGTATGGCAGCCACCATATACTGATGGATACCTTCCAGATCAGCGACCGTCATCAACCCCTTGCCAACCCCTTTCTGATTGGTGGTTACCACAATCCTGTGAAAGAACGGGGCGAGTAGGGACATCGCCTCCAGCGTGGTATCATAAAAACGGAATTCTTCCCTGTTGCGGATATAATCATTGTCCTTGTCATGGTTGATAACACCATCCCGATCCAGAAATAAGGTCCAGCTATTGTCAATTTGAGAAAGGTCTAACATGTATATGAGCGTTATTGTAAATCTATTTGAGCTTTTTGGTAATCCCCGGGTATCCCGATATCAATAAAATAGCCTTCCTGTATGACTCCGTAAAATCTTCTTACCGGATATAGTTTTTGCAGATAATCCGTTTCAAAGGAAAATTTCTCCGGCATGTCTTCATTCAGAAAAGAGGCTTTGTTCAAAAGATACACTCCTCCATTTATCAGACCCCTTGCATAAAATTTTTTCTCCTGGAAGGAACGGATGGACTGATCTTCCTCCAGTACCACTGCACCATACCTGTCAAAATTTTCCATTGGTTTTAAGGCCAGTGTGCAGTCTGCCTGATGGGATTGGTGAAAATCGGATTGAACGGATAAATCAATGGCAAACAGACTGTCTCCATTCACCACCAGCACCTGTTCTTCCCGTGAGGCACTGCAGGCAAAACGGATGGCACCACCCGTGCCAAGTGGTTCTTTTTCGATTACGATTGAATACTTGTCCCGGCTAAGCGTCTGTTCAAGGTATCCTGTAAAAGCTTCGGACTTATAACCCAGTGAAAAAATAAAATGCCGGATACCCTGATGCTGCAGGTGTTTGAGAACATAATCTATGAAGGGCTTTCCATTTACGGGTGCCATGCACTTGGGCAAATCAGGAACCGCTTCGCGCAGCCGGGTGCCGAGTCCACCGGCCAGAATGATGGCTTCATGCGTCATGGTTTCCCAAAGATATTGGCTTCCACCAGCTCGCAAATGATATGTCCGATCATGATATGGCTTTCCTGTATCCTGGGTGTATCAGAAGATGGGACATTGATTAAATAATCTCCCGCCTCTTTCATTTTTCCGCCGCTGGCGCCAGTCATCCCAATGGTGATGACACCCATTTCCTTTGCTTTGGCAAACGCATTCAAAATATTCTTGGAATTACCCGAAGTGCTGAGTCCCACCAATACATCTCCCTTTACACAAAGTCCTTCGATCAGCCTGGAATAAATCACATCGTAGCTATAGTCGTTGGCTACCGCTGTAAGATAGGATGTGTTGCAATGCAGGGCTTCGGAAGGAAGGGCTTTCCTGTCTTTGTAAAATCTTCCTGAGAATTCTGCAGCCAGATGCTGGGCATCGGCGGCGCTTCCGCCATTGCCGCAAAACAACACTTTATGCCCTTTTTGAAATGCATCTGTGATTACGGTAATGGTTTCTTCAATCGTATTCTGAAGACTTTCATCAGCCAGGATCTGTTGTTTGGTTTCAATAGATGCATTAATGATTCGATAAAATTCCTGTTTCATGTTTTATTTCAAGGGTTTTAAGCTACCGTCCAACTGGTTAAGCCATGTTGTGTGAATTGAAAAGGGTTTACTTTCCCGCCAAAGTTAGTAAGGGTTTCGATTACCTGGTAACGGGAATTGC
>JAGWTX010000180.1 GCA_028875955.1 Bacteroidota bacterium
GATGTTTACCTGGCCCTTAGGCGTAAATTTTATGGCATTGCTGATCAGGTTCAGTAAGACCTGGTTTAACCGGTACGGGTCGCCCAACAAAATCGTTTCCAACCTGGGATCGCAAAACGAAAAAGTAAAACTCAGGCCATTCTCTTCGGCCCGGTGTTTCATGACATCAAAGGATCTTTCAATGGTTTGTTTGGGATTGAACCCGATGATTTCCAGGGTAAGCCTGCCACTCTCCACTTTTGAAAGATCCAGGATATCATTGATGATGTTCAACAGATTATCGGCAGCAGACTGGATCGTAGTTAAATAGAATGCCTGACTTTCGGATAAGGGTGTCTTGTTGAGCTGGTTAGCCATTCCCAGAATGGCATTCATGGGTGTCCGGATTTCATGACTCATGTTGGCGAGAAATACCTCTTTCGCACGGGTAGAAGCTTCTGCCGTTTCCTTGGCTGCCAGTAACTCTTTTTCAATTTCCTTTCTTTTGGCAATCTGTTGATCAAGATAGTTGATGATCAGGGGCAGGTCATCCTTGTCGTTGGTATGCGTGGCATCCTCATCCACCTGTATATTACGGACAGCTTCCTTGAGTTTTTCGATCGTTTCTGTCCGTATCAGGATCTCATTCTTGAGTCGCGCATAGATTTCCTTGTACTCCTTGTCTGTTATCAGAAAAGCATGGTCGTTGAGTTCCTTGTCCTTTTCATAGGATTGATAGGAAGCATTGACGGCCTGGATAAACTGCCGGATACGCTCATTGGCCAAATCTTCCCCGGTTAGATGTCTTTGAATCTGTTTCTCCAGTAATTTGTTTTTATCCATGACTTTTCTGTTATGCCTCGTCAAAAGTGGTTATGGTCATGGTTTGATTATGCAGCTCGCATTTTAAAACGCCTGGCAGGGTTGAAATTTCGCCATAGGAATAAAAACCGGTAAGCAGGGTCTTTTGCTGAAAAGCCATATTCACTGCTTCCACTTCCTCTTCAATCCGGTTATTCAGGATGAGTTTTCTGCCTACACAACTGATCAGAAGGGCGAGCTTGGGGGGATTGTCAATCGGTAAAGCCAGGGTTTGTTTGGCTGCGATTCCGGCTGCATGTACGATTCTGTCGAAATTGGCTTTCATAAACCTGACCTGCGAATGTTCAGGAATATCCCCTGCAAAAGTCATGGTTTTCTCCTCCTCATTGATGGAAAGAATGGTACGAACTACGGTCGTGTCACTTCCGGGTAGTGTTACCGATAGGGGGAATAGCAGGGCGGAACCAGGCAGTTCATTCGAATATTTTCCTAAATAGGTTTTATAGAGATCCAATGCATTTTTACCGTCAATCTCATACAGGACATTTCCCGATGATTTGCTCACTTCCTTTTCCGGTCCGAATAAATCCCAGCCACCCATGGATCCATGTCCTACTTTCAGTGCCTTCCCATAAAAACCGATGGCAACAATATTGCCTGAAGCAATATCATCATTCAGACCAACCAGTGTGGAAGTAAAGTTGCCCGCATCTCCGGCAAGACCTCCGGAAACAGGGATCCTGTTTTTGGTGATTTCGCTGATACCCCGCACCAGTTCGCTTCCATTCACCAGGCTGCCATCTGATAGTACCAGCAAATAACAAAGTTCATCGGTTGAAAAACCGGAAGCCAAAAATTTACCGGCCTCAAAACTATTGGCATAGGCTGCAATATTGGTACAAACAGGTTTCACCCTGGTTTTCTCAAATTCAACAGCCGCAATACTCAGTGTATCATCCAAAACCCGGGCATCAAAAATTTCCCCTGCGGTTGAACAAAGCAGGATGGCTGCACCCGGGTACATTTCCCGTAATACCCTGTATTTGCTTTTATCGGCAAGCAGGTCTTTTTGTCCGAAGCCAAGTACCAATTGTACTTTTTCAGACGATAAGCCATCGCTCAGCGCACCCGTTGATAATCGGTTCTCTTTTAATAGTTGTATGGCAGCTTTCATTCTTGTATGGTAAAGTCTTTTTTTATCTGGCTGATGGTATCGTTTACGGTAAGTTGTATGGTAAACAGCAGTTTTTTTAATTGGTCCCTTTGTTCCGCCATGTCCGCCATCGCCTCAATTTCTGCAATTTCAGCCACAATTCCGCCAACCCGGATGTTTTTTGCCGATGATTTTAACTGGTGTATTTTTTTACGCAGGTTTTGATAATCCTTTTTTTCGAAATCTTCAAAAATGGCCTCTATCAGCTGCGGTGTTTTTTGGATAAAAAGTGTCAGTACGTTTTGGATAAAGGTTGGATCATGATCTGTCATCTCCTCCAGACCGGAGAGGTTGTAGCGTGGCGTGATCGTATCTCTTTTTTCAATCCTAAATGGCAATGCCTCCGATTGCTGCAGCCAGTAGGTGATCGTTTTGATCAGTTCGCGCTCTTCAAAGGGCTTGGATAAATAACCGTTCATACCATGCAGTAGTAATTTGTCTTCATCTTCCTTGTAAGCCAGGGCAGTCAGTGCGATAACCGGTAGCTGTTGGCTGATGTTTTTGCGGATTTCAATAGTGGCAGCCAGTCCGTCCATCAGGGGCATCTGGACATCCATCAGCACAAGATCAAAATGATCCCTGGCGATTTTCTCAATGGCATCCAATCCGTTTTCTGCCTCTTCAATAATGATCCCGTAATGTTTTAGCATGGTGGATGCCACGAGGCGGTTCATTTCATTATCGTCTGCCACCAGGATCTTTTTGTTTTGTAATATTTCCCTGTTCTCCTCTTCGGTTTCCATTCCCGGCTGATCAAATTCTGTTCCCTTTTCAAGGGGGATGGATACATAAATGGTGGTGCCTTCCCCTTTTTTACTGCTTACTTCAATGGTACCATTCATGAGTGTGGTCAGCTCCTTGCAGATGCTCATGCCCAAACCGGTTCCGCCAAAACGCCGGGTAACAGAATCGTCTTCCTGGGTAAATTTTGTAAACAGGTTTTTTACAAACATTTCATCCATGCCGATGCCCGTGTCTTTTACGATTAGCTGGATCGTTTGGATATTGCCTTGCTCCGAAAGCAATTTACAACTGACATCCACATAGCCTTTTTCGGTAAACTTGGTGGCATTGGACATCAGATTCAGCAGAATCTGGTTGATACGGTAGGGGTCGCCTTTCACAATGGAAGCTATCCTTGGATCATAAAAACGGGTGGTTAACGACAGGTCTTTTTCTTCTGTTTTATACAGCATCACCTGTCTGGCTTTTTCAATGATTTCTTTCAGGTCAAACCCGATGGTTTCCAGGTTCAACCGGCCCGCTTCAATTTTGGACAGATCAAGAATGTCGTTTATGATGACCAGCAGGTTATCCGCGGCGGAATGGATGGTATCCAGGAACAGCTGTTGTTCGGAATCCAGTTTTGTTTTGGCCAGCTGGTTAGACATACCCATGATGGCATTCATGGGGGTCCTGATTTCATGGCTCATGTTTGCCAGAAAAGTCTGTTTGGCAACAACGGAAGATTCGGCAATTTCCCTTGCCTTGATCAATTCCATTTCCAGGTTCTTTTGTTCTGTGATATCCAGGTGGATGCCGATGGTGCCAACAACATTTCCCGAATCATCATAGCGGGGAGCGCCGCTGATCAGCCACCATTTGGCCAGTCCTTCTTTATTTTTGATCAGGAGCTCATAAGCGTCGGAAATGCCTTTTAGCCGCTGGTTGTTTTTCTCCTCCATGAAACCCAGGTTATCAGCGGCAAACAATTGGTTGGCTTTCCTGCCCTTCAACTCATCCATCGTATACCCGCTCATTTCACAGAAACTGTGGTTGGCAAACTGAATCACTTCCTCATTATCCACTTCCAATAATCCGAGTCGCATATTGGATATGATGCTCCGGTATTTTTCTTCTTTTATTTTTAATGCCTGCTCTGCATTTTTTCTTTGGGTGATGTCCTGCATCAGACCGGTAAAAACAGCATTGCCTTCCGGTGTATAATAGGAAAACGAGGAGGTAACGGCATGCCAGATGATGTCTTTACCCGGTATCAGTAACCTGGATTCATCATTGAAAGGGGCAAGGGTTTCTCTTGATATCCGGTTTTTTTCCATGATCCCTGTGAGGTCATCCGGATGGATGTATTTTGTATAATTCACAAATTCTTCGGCACTGATCCCGAAAACCGTTTCAATGTTCGGACTTACATAGCGCAAACCTTCCGTACCATCTTTTCTGAATTCATACTCATAGATGACGCCGGGGATGTTTTCAGAAAAAGAGCGGAACTGGTTCACCCTTTGTGAAAGTTCGAGTTCCAGTTCCTTTTGTCTGGTAATGTTGATATGGGTTCCGATGATCTTCAACGGAAGCCCATCGGGATCCTTTTCGGTGACCATACCCCTGTCAAGCACCCAGCGAACGCTACCATCCTTGTAAACCACCCTGTATTCCATGGTATGATGGTCGATGGTGCCGGAGCGGTACTGAGAATCATTGTTCTGTAGCTTGACCAGGTCATCGGGATGTACCCTGCTCCACCAGAAAGCAGAAGCATCTTCCATGTCATGAATCGGGAATCCGAGCAGATTATTGGTGGGGTTGGAGAACAGGGTTTTCCCTGTTACAAAATTATGTTCCCAAAAATTATCGCCTACATTGCTCAATGCGATCTTTAGACGCTTCTCATAATCCCTGAGTTTGTCCTGCGTCGTTTTTTCTTCCGTGATGTCTTCGATCAAAGCAAAATAATAGACGCTGTTGTCTTTATTGGTAACAGACTGGCCCTTCGACCTGCCCCAGAACCAGGATCCGTCTTTGCGGTAATGGACTACTTCAGCGATACAGGTGTTACCCGAAGCAAAATCTGCTGCCAGTTGTTTCAAAACCTGGCGGTCGCTTAACGGACCTTTAAAAATATCAATCGGGTTCTTGCCAATGACTTCAGAACGCTCGTAGCCGGATAACTTTTCAAAACCATCGTTGCACCAGCTGATTTTTCCCTGCAGGTCGATAAAGATGACGCCGTTATTATTTGCTTTCGCTACGAGGGAAAGCCTTTCCAGTTCCGTCTGGTCTTTTTTTAAAATCTCTTTCTGACTTTGCAGGGTAATCAGTAATTGTTTCAGATCCTGGTTCGTGATCTCCTGTGTCTTGAGTACATGCAAAAGATCAATCATCGGATCATGAAAGGCAAAATCGGAAAGGGTCAAATGGCTTTCAACCACTTCCTCGATATTTCCAAACCAGGGCGAGCCGATAAAAAGCAGTTGATTGTTTTCCGGGATCCGTTCCAGTTGTCCGCGGAGTATGGTTTTCTGCCGGTTATGGCAGTTGAGGATGACCAGTTTTTCTACCAGACCTGACAACGCTTCAAAAGAAAGTTGGGTTGTTTCGGGCCGGGAAAGGGAAAAGCGGTCGGAAAACCTTGTTCCGGTAAGTGCAGGATAAATTTTTTCCAGCGATTTACCCGCTGCTACAATTTCGAGCGAATCGTTGATTAGGATATAGAAGGGGAACAACCGGCTGAAATGCGATTCCTGGAAAGAGAAAATATGGTTTGCCTTGTTTACCAAATTACCTTGAATATTTCATGTGTATTTCCTTCATTCCTGTTTTGCAGCAGGGTTACCGTAACCGGGCATCC
>JAGWTX010000181.1 GCA_028875955.1 Bacteroidota bacterium
ATCATTATCATGCAGGGAACGGCAATGGTGAACTGGAAGGATATCCGTTCAGATGCCAGCGGAAGCATCCGGGTTACGGCACCCTCGATGGTGGTCATTGAAGCCTGGGCCTGGCATGAAGTAATCGCGGAAACGGATATCATTGTCTTTGAGCTGAATGCATTGGAAGATGGGAAAGAGGACACATACAGGATTTGAAACCGTGTAAGGGACTTTGGTTTTTAACCTGAAACAATGCGGGTTCAGATTTTCAAATTTTCAAATTGATATGGCAAAAGAAAAGAAAGAGAATAGGGTTTATGAGAATGAAACAGGCGTTCAGGGTCAGTACAAAAACTGGTTCCTGGATTATGCGTCCTATGTGATTCTCGAGAGGGCGGTGCCCGCCATCGAAGACGGTTTAAAACCGGTTCAGCGAAGGATTCTGCATGCGATGAAGGAAATGGATGATGGCCGTTTTAACAAAGTGGCAAACATCATTGGTCAGAGTATGCAGTACCACCCGCATGGAGATGCCAGTATTGGGGATGCATTGGTGAACCTGGGGCAGAAAGATTTGCTGATTGAAACACAGGGTAACTGGGGCGATGTTCGAACAGGGGATGAGGCGGCTGCTTCAAGATATATCGAAGCGCGTTTATCCAAATTCGCACTCGAGGTGGCTTTTAACCCGAAAACCACAGAATGGCAATTGAGTTATGACGGGAGAAAAAATGAACCGGTAACCCTGCCCATGAAGTTCCCCTTATTGCTGGCTCAGGGTGCAGATGGGATTGCCGTGGGTCTTTCCACAAAGATTTTACCGCATAATTTTTGCGAACTGATCGAAGCATCCATCAAATGTCTTCGCGGTAAAAAGTTCGAACTATATCCGGATTTTCAAACCGGTGGCATGATCGATGTGTCAAGTTATAACGATGGTAAGCGGGGCGGTAAGGTTAGGGTAAGGGCGCATGTGGAGGAACTGGATAAAAAAACGCTGGTGATACGGGATGTGCCTTATGCCGTAACAACCACCCAATTGATGGAAAGCATTACCAAGGCGAATGACCAGGGAAAGATCAAAATCAAAAAAGTGACCGATGTGACGGCTGCCGCAATCGAGATTCAAATCGATCTGGCACCCGGCATCTCACCGGATATAACCATCGATGCCCTTTATGCATTTACTGACTGTGAGGTAAGTATCTCGCCCAATGCCTGTGTCATCGTTGATAATAAACCCCACTTCCTAACGGCGCATGAATTACTGACCGTATCCACAGAAAACACCCGGCTACTGCTCAAAAAAGAGCTGGAGATCAAATTAGGTGAACTGGAAGACAAATGGCATTATACTTCGCTGGAAAAGATATTTTTTGAAGAAAAGATCTACAAGGAACTGGAGCAGAAACATGCCGACTGGAATGCGGTAATTGAAGCGATCGACAAGGCTTTCAACCCTTTCAAGAAAAAACTGAAAAGGGCCATAGAAAGGGAAGACATACTGAAGCTCACTGAAAAACCCGTAAGAAGGATCTACCGGTTGGATATCAATGAACTCATCGAACAGATCCGCGGGATTGAAGCCGATATACAGCAGGTGAAGTATGACCTGGAACACCTGACCGATTTTGCGGTCGGCTATTTCGAAAACCTGTTAAAAAAATATGGAAAGGGCAGGGAACGCAAGACAGAAATCCGTGAATTTGATACCATACAGGTAAAACAGGTGGCCATTGCCAATACAAAATTGTATCTCAACAGGGCGGAAGGTTTTATCGGAACCGGTCTGAAAAAGGATGAGTTCCTGTGTGAATGCTCCGATTACGATGATATCATCGCATTTACCAAGGCAGGAACCATGAAAGTGGTGAAAGTATCAGACAAAGTATTCATCGGGAAAGACATCATTCACGCGGCTGTCTTTCAGAAAAACGACGAACGTACCACCTATAACATGATCTATCTGGATGGCAAATCGGGTACGAGTTATGCCAAGCGTTTCAATGTGACCGGTGTTACAAGGGATAAGGAATACGACCTGACCAAAGGTTCAGAAAAAAGCCGGGTGCATTATTTTACAGCCAATCCCAATGGCGAGGCCGAGACCGTTAAGATTGTACTCAGTCCGAATTGCACGGCACGGATCAAGGAACTGGATTTTTATTTTGAGGAGCTAGAGATCAAGGGCAGGGGCAGTATGGGTAACCAGGTTACCAAATATCCCATAAAAACCGTCAAACTGAAAGAAGCAGGAAAAAGTACGCTGGCCGGCAGAAAACTTTGGTTTGATGACAAGTTCGGACGCCTGAATGTGGAAGAAAAGGGACAGTACCTGGGAAGTTTTGAAGATGAAAAAGTGATTGTTTTTTATCATGATGGAACCTATGAACTCACCGACACTGAAATGATGCAGCGGTTTGAGCCGGATAAGATAGCCCTGATCGAAAAATTCGATCCGGATAAAGTGATCAGCGCCGTTTACCTGGATGCGGATAAACAGCAATACAATATCAAAAGGTTCCGTATAGAAACCACTACCCTGAAAACACAGTTCAGTTTTATCAAGGACGGGGAAGGTAACCGGCTGGAGGCAATTACCACTGAACCGGAACCCATACTGGTTGTGCAGACAGGTCGCGGTCAACAGATCCGGAAAGCCAAATTCAAAGTGGCCAAAATGGTTGATGTGATGGGGTGGAAAGCGGTTGGTGCCAAACTCACCGATTACAGTAAAACCATCGAAATGGAATGGGAAACCAAACCCAAAGAAGATAACAATCAGCCGGAATTGTTTAATTAATCAGCCTGATCTTTATAGAAACCGGGGAATACATTCCCCGGTTTTTTTATTTCTTTCGATGAATCCGTAAAGTGGCGCTCTTGCTCAGGTCACTGGAAAGCAGGGTCTCATAACGCGTTTCCCCATCATACAGAACCAATGCAGCTGTGTTCGGCGGGATCATTCCCAGGTTATTGGCAAACATGCTCAATTCATTGTATTCAAGGTTAGGATCCAGTTCTATGCGTAAACGGATAGCACGATGCGTGAGCATGGATTTGGGCAGGATCTGTTTATTATTCAGGTAAAGGGTTACGGAATCATAATCGATCTCACCATTGTCATAGATCTCAAGCCGCAGGTTTGTATTCACCACTTCCAGTTCCTTGGTAAACGCTTTGGCTCTTTTGGTAAAGACAACCGGGAGACTGTCTTTGCCTGTTAAAACAGGCGATTCAACTTGTGTGATTTTTGCTGTAGATCTGTCTGCACTGATGACAACATTTGTTTTTGACAGAATGGTATCTGTTTCAGGTAGTTCGGGTTGCATCACCAGTGTTGCCGTATCATTGGACCGGGTTAGTCGGTAACTGATCACAGGCACGGTATATTTATGCTGGTCATCGGGTCGCAGGCTCCCGTTCAGTAAGGTGGAGGACTTGGAAGCAATCAGCATAAAATCTCCCGAAAGCATACAATCGATACTGTTGGCCGCATTTGAGGAACGATAATAGATCATCGGAAACGGATCTATATGCAAACGGCGGGTTCCCGGTTGATAGATGCCTTTTACCGGTACGCTGATCAGGCTGTCTTTAAAATAATAATGCAAATCCCCCCGGATCTTATTTCCATTTTGTTGTAAAACCAGTTCGGATAAATAACTATTGTAATCACCCGTATTTGCAATCACACCAATCCCAAACCAATGTCCCTTCAGGGTTTGTCCATAACCGGTAAAACTGATCAAAAAAAGCACTAACAGCCCCGGAATATTTCTCATATACTTCATACGGCTGCAAAATATCAAAAGCAGGATAGGAGGCGATGCTAAAGTTGCTAACATATCAACATTTCACCGCTCTGCTGGTCAGATTTCTGTAAGAAAGCATTGTTGCCTTGCAAAAGGTATCGTTTTGATCTATTGGGAACAATCGAACGGATCCGGTAAACATTTGTACCTTTGCCTGCCGGAAAAACCGTTTACAATGGAACCCATACAAGTAGGTCAATACAACAAGCTCACCGTAAGTCGGAAAGTGGATTTTGGATTTTATCTCGAAGATGGGGGTGAGGGTATTCTCCTGCCAAAGCGTTTCGCACCCCGCAGCTTGCGTTTGGGTGATGAAATCTCTGTATTTGTTTACCATGATTCAGACAACCGGCTGATTGCCACAACCCAGAAAGCCAATGCGGTTGTTGGAGAGATCGCCAAGATGAAAGCCGTAGCCGTAACACCCCAGGGTGCTTTTCTGGATTGGGGGCTTATGAAAGATCTCTTTGTACCCAAATCCAAACAAATCATGGGCATGCAGGTGGGTGGAGAGTACCTGGTAAAACTTTACATTGATGAACAGACAGGCAGGGTAGCTGCTACGGAAAAAATCGAATCGCTGTTAAGCAACGAAAATTTAACGGTTAAGGAGAAGGATATTGTAGACCTTTTGGTCTATCGTCAATCGGAGCTGGGGTATGTGATGATCATCAATAACCTTCATACCGGATTATTGCATAGCAATGAAGTATTCACGCAGCTTGCTATAGGGGATAGATTACAGGGCTTTGTCAAAACCATCCGTCCGGATAATAAAATCGATCTGGTTTTGGGAAAACCCGGATACCAGAAAGTGGAGGATGAAACGGGAAAAATCCTTCGACTGCTGGAAGAGCACGATGGATACCTGCCCTATCATGACAAATCAGAACCCCGCGAGATCTATGACTTTTTCGGAATGAGTAAAAAGACATTTAAGATGACAACGGGTAATTTGTATAAGCAGAAAAAAATTGCCTTCACAAAAACAGGCATGCAACTGATACCTCCGGTTGAAACAGGTGAGTGATCAGTCATTCTTTTGAATAGGTTACGTATTTTTCAAGTTATGGACAGCAAACATCAGCAAAGCGCAAAATTCCTCTCATGCTTAATCGGGATTTTTTGTTTTTTTTCGATTCAGGCACAAATTCCTGCCGGTTACCGGGTGGGATATTCCAAATGGCAAAAACAAAGGGTAGCTGAATTGTTGGCACCCGATGGATGGGTAAACCTGGTAGGCTTATTCTGGCTTGAACCCGGGAAAAACGCATTCGGGTCAGAAAGGGATAACCAGATCATCTATTCCCATGCAAACATGCCTGCTCATGCCGGGCATTTTATATTATCAGGTGAAACCGTTACCTGGATAAGTGATCCCGGCGTTTCTGTTACGGCAAATCATCAAAAAGCGGATTCACTGGTCATCTTTGCAAAAGGGACCCCACCCATAGAATTGTCATTAGGAACTTTGCGATGGACCATTATACAACGTGAAGACAAATGGGGCATTCGACTGCGTGACCTTGCTTCACCCGCATTGAAAAATTTTGCGGGGATCGACTATTTCCCGCTGGATCTTAAATGGCGTGTTCCGGCACATCTAGAAAAAGATGTAGCATCCAATTTGCAGATAACAAATGTCTTAGGACAAACCATGGCAGTGCCATCTCCCGGAAAACTTGTTTTCACACTGGATAATAAGGAATACAGGCTTGATGTATTAAATGAAGGGGATCAGTTGTTCATTGTTTTCGGGGATGCGACCAGTGGCAGGGAATCTTATGCGGCCGGGAGGTTTTTGT
>JAGWTX010000182.1 GCA_028875955.1 Bacteroidota bacterium
CCGCCATTCGTACTGATCACATCTGCACTTCACATGAAAAGATCGGAGAATGTATTTACAAAAGCAGGATTTAGTTTCATTTCCTACCCCTGCGATTATAAAGTGTATCCACTGGAAAACAATTTTGAAAATATCCTCGTCCCCAGGATCGAATTATTGAATGAGTGGTCCTATTTTATCAAAGAAATGGTGGGATTGGCCGTATATAAACTGACTGGTAAAGCCTGATCCGGCAATGGATATTTAAACTTTTCCTTTTACGGGGATTATCTCCAGCGTGTGCAGATCCTGTAACCGATACAATACTTCATCCAGTCTTGCCCTGGGAATACCCATCTGTAACACACAAAACAATTGCAGGTCCTGGGAAATGATCGTACAATCGGTTTGTTTCACCACCATCATTACCTCATTCATGAGTGTATAATCAAAATGCAGTTCGTATAAAATTTCGATCGGTTTTTGAACGGCGGGGATCAACTGCAAAACCATGGCTGTTGCAGATTTATATGCCTGGATCAGTCCCGGCACCCCTAATAAAGTACCACCGAAATACCGGACCACCACTACCATGACATTGGTTAACTGTTTGCTGTCTATCTGACCCAGGATGGGTTTTCCGGCCGTTCCGGAAGGTTCTCCGTCATCACTTACCCGAAACTGGTTGCCCTCCCAACCCAACCGATAGGCGAAACAATGATGAACTGCTTTGGGATGTTCCTTTTTTAATTCTGCCAGAAACACTTTGGCCTCTTCCGGTGTCTGAACGGGTGCTGCATAAGCTATAAACTTACTGCCCCTGTCCTTGAACTCTGCAAATGCCTTTTTTTCGATCGTATAATAAAAATCAGGTTGGCTCATAGCTGGTTTCCGAAAGCGATTAAATAAATGGACAAAAGTGAAAGTAAGATCCCCATCCAATTCAGTACAGAAAGTTTTTCCCTGAAAAGTAACCAGGCAGCCACGGAACTGAATAAAACAATACCCATATTGTTTACCGGAATACTGGCACTGCTTTGCCAGGGGCTTTCTTTCAGATACCTCACAAGACACCAGATGGAAAAATAATTGGGAATGCCGATAAGGATCCCGGCAAATACGTGCTTCCATGCAAACTGTTTCCTGCCTGTCAGATACTGTGTAAAAAGAATTGTGGATCCGATCAGTGCCGCACATAAGAATCCACTGATCAGGTAGGCATTATGGTTTTCATTGGTCACATACAGCTTTTGTACATGATTGATCAATGAATCCAGCAATCCGCTTCCGATGAACAATACGACCGGCAAAATATACAGCCATCGGGAAGTAACGGTATTCGTTTTTTTCATTTGCCTGTTCGGATAGCAGGTTAAGACAACCGCAACCAGTGCCAATACCACCCCCACCAGTTTCCAACCTGCAACAGATTCCTGATAGAGATACACAGACAATAAAACCGGAATGATCAGCGATAATTTGTTTGCTACAGATGCGACCGCAACACTGAACTTTTGGGCGGTAAGACCGATTACGGTAAATATGGAAACAAACAACCCTCCCATCAATATTGACCAACGGAACCAGGGTGTTGCCATTACAACCGTATTAACCGGAAAAGAACCATTGACAACAGAGCCCGTAATGACACAAGTGATATAATTGAATACGATGGCCTGGAAAATCTGGACCTTATATCGTTCACAAAGCTTGAAGGCAAGTGTGAGATAACTGGTTAAAACAATGCTGCCTGCCAGATAAAACATGAAATGATGAATTTAATGGGTTAAACTGACAGGAAATAAATATTGAATGCTGTCCGTTTCCAGTTTTTCGATTTCCGATTGTCTGGATTCCGGGAGAACGGGCGCCGAAAGTCCTTCTGCCAAAAAAAGCTTTTCATTGGTTATGATCCTTGCTTCATCCCAGAGACCTTCCCTGATAAAATGCTGCAGGAGCTGTGCACCCCCTTCCACCAGTATACTCTGCAAACCCCGTTCATAACAGATTTGCAGAACTTGCTGTAGCGTGCTTTTATCTTTTTGCAACAAACAATAGGCAATATTTCCTTCCTTACCCTCTTTCAGATCATTAAAAACAAGGGTGGCAGTCTGCTGATCAAACAATTGCAGGTTCGCGGGCAATTGCAACGAATGATCCAATACCATCCTTACAGGCTGTTTACCTGTCCATAAACGATTGGTCAGTGCCGGATTATCCAAAAGGGCCGTTCGGGATCCAACCAGAATGGCAGCTTCTTCTGAACGCCAGCGGTGAACCAGCCGGTTGGTAAAATCATTACTGATCCGGACCCTCTCATCCGTATTACCGGCAATTTTACCATTGGCCGATTGCGCCCATTTTACAATCACATAGGGTCGCTTCTTTTTTACCCAGCAAAAAAACCGCCTGTTGATTTCTTCCGATTCTTTTCCGAGAACACCAGTAGTTACTGCAATACCTGCCGCCTTCAATTTTTCAATTCCCTTTCCATCCACTTCCGGAAAGGGGTCACGACAACCGATAACGACCTTTTTGATTCCTTTCCGGATAATCAGGTCACTGCAGGGTGGCGTTTTTCCATGATGGGCGCAGGGTTCCAATGAGACGTATAAGGTTGAGGAAGCAATCAGGTCCTGGTCTTCATCTGCTACACTTTGCAGACAATTGACTTCTGCATGTGCTTCGCCGTATTGCCGGTGATATCCCTCACCAATGATCCTGTCCTGGTAAACCAATACGGAACCCACCAACGGGTTCGGGGCTGTATATCCGGCACCCATCCCGGCCAGTTCAAGACAACGAAACATGTATTTCTGATCAATATCGTTCATATAGAATGGTCAAAAATAGCCAAATGGCAGTAACATTGCAGCATGACGCTTCGTGAAGCACAACAAGAAACCCTTTTACTCCTGAAAAAGCACTATGATTCCCGTGAATCTGCCAATATCTGCGATTGGGTCATGGAACATATAACCGGACAGACCAGGATTGACCGGCTCATAAACAAAGAGATCAGCCTTACCGAAGCGCAAAAAACACAACTGCAAAAAATACAGACAGAGATCGATCTCCATAAGCCCATCCAATATATCCTGGGAGAAGCCTGGTTTGGGGGATACCGGTTCCTGGTAAGCGAAGACACGTTGATACCCAGACCAGAAACAGAAGAACTGGTTGAGTGGATCTGCAGCGATTATCGGGAGGAAGCAGAAAAGCCGCAAGATTTCCTGGACGTTGGCACAGGCAGCGGCTGTATTCCGGTTCTTTTGAAAAAGAAGTTACCAGCGGCCAATCTCTCTGGCCTGGACATCAGTGAGAAAGCATTGGCCATCGCCCGGAAAAATGCTGGTCAGCTGGATGTCCGGATTCAATGGATGGCAACGGACTTTCTCAATGAAACAACCTGGGACCGTTTGCCAACCTACGATCTGATCGTGAGTAACCCGCCTTATATTAAACGTTCAGAAGAAAAAAACCTGGCATCCCATGTACTGGATTTCGAACCCGGACTGGCCCTTTTTGTACCGGATGATGATGCACTATTGTTTTACAGGAAATTGGCGGATTTTGCTACAACACACCTGACAAATCATGGCCATATCTACGTGGAAATAAATGAATCGCTGGGAATGGAAACCCTGCAACTGTTTACAGAAAAGAAATTTCAGGCGGTCCTGAAACAGGATATGCAGGGAAAAGACAGGATGATCAAAGCCTGGAAAAAGCGTTAACGCTGCCCACCGTTGTCCACTGCCAGTACTGGCGTGGCGCCTAATTTTTTGATGATCTGCATGACACGGATAGCCGTACCCAGATGGGCCGTACTATCCCCGTTGATCACGACCGAAGGTTTGTCGTTTTCTTTTTCGAGATATGTTTTCAGGTCGTTTTCCAGGTCTTCGATGTTTACTTTCTTTTGGGCCAGATACACATTTTGATCCCTGTCAACGGTAATCACAACCGTCTGTTTGGATTTGGTATCGCTTTTTGCCTTGGGGTTGGATACCTTGATCACATTGGGGTTAGCCAGCGTGGAGACAATCAGGAAAAACAATAACAGGATGAAAAGAATATCATTCAGTGCACCGGTATGCACTTCGGGATGTGTTTTCAATCGTTTCCTGATATTCATGTTACTGCTGTATTTATATAAAACGCTGTGCTAAAAAAAATGACTTGTCTATTCCTAACGTTGCTGGGTTCCTCAACTTTTACCGGGTAGGCTCCTGGAGTATATCCATGAACTCTGCACTGGCTGCTTCCATCTTATTGGCGGTTTTGTCAATTTGGGTCGTAAGTGCATTGTGACCGATATAGGCCAGCAGACCAATAATCAAACCTGTTCCGGAGGTTATCATTTTTACATAGATACCGCCGGCAATGTCATTCAGGGTAAACTGACCTGAACTGGCGATACCATAAAACAACTGAATCATCCCTACAATGGTTCCCAGGAATCCAAACATGGGGGCAATTCCGGCAATCAGTGAGAGTATGGACAAATTCTTTTCCATATGATACATTTCCAGCTTACCTACATTTTCCATGCTTTTCTCGATCGCATCTATGGGTTTGCCTATCCGCTGCAGTCCCTTATCAATCATTCTGGCTACCGGGTTATTGGTGTTCTTGGCAAGGCTCCTGGCGGCAGTTACATTTCCGTTTACAATATGATCCCGGATGATATTCATGAAATTCCCATCGATCCTGGAAGCTTTCCGGATAGCCAAAAGCCGTTCAAAAAATACAAAAATCGCTATTACCAGCAGTACGTAAAGCGGATACATGATCCAGCCCCCTTTTTCAAGCAATGACCATAATGAAATCTTTTCGGGGGCTGCAGGTAGCGTATTGGCTACCTTTTGCAAGGTATCTATTTGCAAGAGATCGAACATCCTTGTTGAATTTAGGTGAAGCTAAAATTAGATGCTTATACAAAAGAACAGTACTACTGTGAATAAAATTGCCCCGGGTGGGTTTTTTAGGAAAGCTTTTGCACATATGGTTATACCCCATATGTGCAAAAGGCACTGACAGACAGGCAAATTAACAATTCCTTGTAAACGGAGGTTCTTGCCATCACGCAAAGCAAGCCCTATTCAACCCGTAAGACGGATTTGCGGACAATCCGACTTGCTAAAATTTTAGCAGACCGACAGCAATCATGCTATCAATAACGAAGTAAGAATCAATATGCAAAAAATAAACCTGACATTTTTTGAAGAAGCATGATAAAAAAATAAGCTCTGAATGTCAGAACTGCTGCAAAAAAATAGCTGCAAAATATTTTCTGCAGCTATCCTTTCAAAAAAAATCGGAAGACCTTTATCTATTCATTTCTTTCATTTTTACCATGGCCATGATCTGCCGCATATTGTTTTCCATGCCTTCCGGGCTACCATCCAGAAATATGATATTCCCTTTACCCACTTCTGCAAAATTCTTGATGGCTTCTGTCCACATACTAAACAAAATCACATTGGTATCCAGGTTGGCCTGTTTCATCTGCTCGGCAGCCTGCGTCATACCCTTGGCCACTTCTTCCCGGAACAATGCGACTCCCTGGCCCCTCAACCGGGCCGCTTCTTTCTCTGCGTTGGCAG
>JAGWTX010000183.1 GCA_028875955.1 Bacteroidota bacterium
ATTTCTATGTTCATTGTTTTCGTTTTGTGTGGATTGCCCACCTGTGAACCGATACATTGATAACAACACACCGGCTATTCTGTTCACATTACCGGAAGATCAGGCAATATGGCTGTTGATCTCAATTTCACCGAGTAAGGATTTGGAAACCGGACAGGATTTGGCGATTTGTAACATCCTTTCCCGCTGTGTTTCATCAATTTCACCACTAATGGCTATTTCCCGGGTAAAAATGGTTTTGCTGTCTGCTCTTTCCAAACTCACTAAAACGGTAATGCCCGTAACCTTCCAGTTTTTCCTGTCGGCATACATCCGCAAAGTGATAGCCGTACAACTGGCCAGTGAGGCTTCCAGAATGCTGTCGGGTGCCGGGCCGGTATCTTCGCCTCCCATATCAGCAGGTTCATCAGCTATGAATGCGTGGGTACCATTGGTAATTTGCACCTGGTAGTGTGCGGCAGCGATACTGGCTTTTGTCATATAAGTAGATTAAGCGATTGCAAGGCGGTCTTTCACGATACCCAGGTATTTATCTTTTAACTGGTAAATAGCCAATCCGTTCAAAATCACCATCAGTATACCGATTCCGGGTTGTTGTGCAATCAGTAATTCAAACAAAAGAATGTTTACGGTAATCGGGGCAATCAGTATTAATGCCAATGCCCTTGTTTTCGGCACCAGCATACCCAAACCCAAAGTTAGTTCCAAAACTTTCACTACTAACAGAAAGCGGGTGGTAAATAATACACCGGCAAAAGTTCCTGCATTACCGGCCATCGGCGGCATGGTAATAAAATGGAAAAAATAATTTGACCCGAATATGAGGTAGATCAATGCCAGCAGGTATACCGGCAGTTTTTGTATTGTTTTCATGTGTAATGCTTTAGTAAACCCGGAACAAATCCGGGGTTTTGTTAAAATATATGTTCCAAACGCACTAAGCCTGTTTAATCATCTGAACTGATAAATGCAGTTTTACATCATCACTTACCATTACGCCACCTGCTTCGGTTACAGCGCTCCAGGTAAGGCCAAATGCTGAACGGCTGATTTTGCCATTGATCTCAAAACCCGATTTAACCTGGCCATAAGGATCCGTCATGGTACCGCCAAATTCAACCGCCAGTTCAACGGTTTTGGTAATATCACGAATGGTAAGATCGCCGGTTAATACATAGTCTTCGGCAGTTTTTTTGCTAAGACTTTTGGATACAAAACTGAGTTTCGGAAATTTCTCCGCTGAAAAGAAATCATCACTTTTCAGGTGGCCATCACGCTGTTCGTTATTGGTAGAGATACTGTTTACATCCGCTTCAAAGGAAATTTTTGCATCGCTGAAATCAGCGGCTTCGCTTTCCATGTTTGCATCAAATTTTGTAAAGCTACCTGTCACATTGGTGATCATCAGGTGTTTTACCTTGAATGTGATTTCACTGTGTGCTGCGTCGATTTTGTAAGTTGACATTTTTTTTGTTTTAAGATTGTTTGAAAATGATTGCTTTTTTTATGTTTCGGTTTGACTTGTTTTTCTCTTTCCTTGTGGTTAAAAAACACTTATTATTTTTAGTCCTCTTCAATCAGAACCCCCATTTTTCCCATCTGGTAATCCCGGAAGGCTTCCATCAGTTCTGTCTGGTTGTTCATGACAAACGGACCATGAGAAGCAACGGGTTCATTCAGGGGTTCACCGGTTCCGATAAACAAACGGGTGTCTTCCAGCGCTTCGATGCTAAAGCCTTCCCCATCCTTGTTGAAAACAGCAACATAGAAGGCATCCACTTCCCCGTCGCCAGTAACTGAAATCCTGCCTTCCATCACATATAGAAAAGCGTTGTGACTGGCAGGTATGGGAAAGGTATAACGGGCTCCTTTTTTCATTTCCACGGTAAATGTGTTTACCGCCGAAAGGGTATGGATCGGGCCTTTTGTACCCTTCAGTTCGCCCGCAACAACCTGTATGGTGGTTAATCCGTCTTCTGATTGGATGACAGGCGTATCTTCTGCTGACAGTGGCTGATAGGAAGGTGTATCCATCTTATGCCGGGCAGGTGTGTTCACCCATAATTGAATCAGTTCCTGTCTGCCACCGATATCGTGTATATCGATGGGCGGTCTTTCGCTGTGTATCACACCCATTCCTGCATTCATCCACTGCGTTCCGCCTGCATACACAATATGGCTGTTACCCCTGCTGTCGCGATGATGCACCCCGCCTTTGAATATGAAACTCACGGGTGAAAAGCCCCGGTGCGGATGGGGACCCACACCGGCATGTCTGGGTTCGATGTGTTGCGGCACTTTCACATCGGCATGATGCAGTAAGAGAAAGGGATCGATCTGTTCAGCCTTGGCAGAAGGGAAGGGCTGCCGGATCGGGAAGCCGCCCATATCCATGGGTTGGGCATATAAAACCGATTTTATGGATCTGTTTGTTTTCATGATCAATCCTCCTGTATTTTCATCGGTACTTCAATCAATAGTATTTCCGCATCAGTTGCTGCCTGTATGGAAAGATGGTCTGTTTCAGAAATGCCCAATCCATCCCGGGTCTCTACGGCCTGTTCATTGATGGTCAGGTTTCCATTGAGTACAAATACATATACCCCGTTCCCTTCCTTGTGCAGCTGGTAGGTTGTGGCATGGTCTTTTGAAAATTTTCCCAGGGTAAACCAGGCATCCTGGTTTATCCAGACTGCATTTGCATCATCGGGTGCAACCACAGTAAGCAGTTGGTTGTTCCTGTTTTCCGGAGCGAAACTTTTCTGCTCATAACGGGGTTCGATATTCCTTTCCTTTGGCAACACCCAGATCTGCAGGAATTTTACTTCCTTATCGTGGTTCGCATTCATTTCACTGTGAACTATCCCACTGCCGGCGCTCATGATCTGAACATCGTTCTGACGGATGATCTTATCCCTGCCGGTACTGTCTTTGTGGTGCAGGTCACCGGATAAGGGTATGGATACGATTTCCATATTGTCGTGCGGGTGTTTGGAAAAACCCATGCCCTGTTTTACGGTATCGTCATTCAAAACCCGCAATGCCCCGAAATGTACCCGATCGGGGTTATAATAATTACCAAAACTGAAAGTGTGATAGCTGTTGAGCCAGCCGAAATTGGCATGACCCCTGGTAGCAGCTTTATGTAAGATCGTTTTCATATTGACTCCTTTTATTTATACATGTACATACATGTATTTGTTTAAAAAAAACTAACTTTCTTTTATCCTTACTTTTTCAAGTAATGCATTGAGCGAGCAGGCTTCCCTTTCTTCCAGGATCATGGATCCCTCAATCACTTCATTTATCACCCGGGTACTTGCTTCCAGCAAGGTAATCCCGCCCTGTGTCAGGGTGATCACCGTTTCACGCTTGTCCAACTGTGAAGTGGCTCTTTTTACCAGCTTCTTGATCTCAAGCCTGTCGATTATCCGGGGTACGTTTGAGCTTTTCTCAATCATACGTTCTGCAATGTCCCTGACACACATCTGGTCCGGATACTTTCCCTTCAATATGCGCAACACATTGTACTGCTCGTGGGTTAATCCAAACTCCTTCAGCTCCTTGCTCATGATCGTCTTTAACCACCAGGCCGTATACAAAATATTTAATCCTGCCTTATGCACTTCGCTTTTGAATTTATTGCTTTTTATGGCCTGTTCTAATTTCACAACACAAATGTATGTACATACATCTAATTTTCCAAATCTTTTTTAAAAAAAACAATCCCCTGCTGTCGGGCAGGGGATTATCGGGTGCAGCATGCAGCTATCTTTTACTTATTGCCAACCAATTCGGCTGATTTCCGCCAGTCGTCCAGGCTTTTACAATGGGCAAACTGCTTATCGATGGAAATATAATAGGTGGGGATATGTTCTTTAAACCATTTTTCCAGCACCGTACTCTTTTTCTCATCCATCGCACGTTTGGCAACACGGTCATAGTCTTCCTTTAAATTCTCCCTGTGCGGCTCGGTACGGTTACGGAGATAGACAAGTCTTACTGTCTGATTACCCCTTTCATCCTTGTACACCTGTGGTTCAGAATAATCACCTGGTTTGAGGTTTTTGAGCAAGACCACCACATCCTTATCCAACTGATCAATGGTCAGAAACGTAGTGCTTGCGCCCTGTGCATCCCTTCCGGAAAGCGCACCTGCACTGAATTTGCTGTTTTCATCGTCGCTGTATTTGTTAACCGCCGCACCAAAACTTAATTTACCGGCTACCAATTGTTTACGGACCGAATCCAGCTTATTGACAGCCAGTTTGATCTCATCATCGGTTACCGGAGGAATCCGCAGGATATGTTTTACGATGGCTTCATCGCCGGAACGGCTGACCATCATAATGATATGCAGACCGAATTTTGATTTGATCACCGGGGAAATCTGTCCTTCCTTCAAACGGAAAGATGCTGCTAAAAAAGCGGGATCCCAGGAGCCCTTGTCATTGCGGTTCAGGGTGTATTGTCCTCCATTCTCTTTCACAGCCGGGTCTTCACTATACAGTTTGGCCAGCTGGTCAAATTTGGCAGGACCCCCTTCCTCGGCCTGTTTGCGGTAGTCATACAATTGTTTGGTGATATAATCCTCCACATCCTTATTGGCCTTGGGATGGATCACGATCTGGCTTACTTCCACTTCACTTTCATAAAAAGGGAGACTGTCTTTCGGAATCTTGTTATAAAAGGCTTTTACTTCGGTTGGAGTGATCTTGATGGCATCCACGATCTTTTTCTGCATTTCCTCGGCCAGTTTCTTTTCGCGGAAACCATCCCTGAAATCTTCTTTGATCTGGTAAACGGTCTTGCCGGCAATTTCTTCCAGGATATCTTTGGAACCATATTGCTGGATAAACATACGGATCTGGTTATCCAGTTCCGCATCAATCTCTTCCTCACTTACATGAATGGAGTCTTTCTGCGCCTGCAATACCAGGGCTTTCCTGATCAGCTGCCCCTCCATGACCTGGCAATCCGATGGAACAATTGCATTATCCTGGCCCTGTGCCGCCCTGCGATAATCGGCCAGTGCATTCTGGATATCCGATTGCAGAATGATCTTATCGCCTACCTGGCCCACAATCTTGTCTGCCACCACTTTCTTGGCCTGTGCCCCCGCGGTAAACACCATCCCCCCAAAAACCGTAATAACCAACAATAAATGCTTCATAATTTTCAATAGTAGTCAAAAATACTTATTCAATGCCGTTTTAACAGTCAGTAACCTGCTTTTAACAAAACATAAAAGAGCAGAAGGGATAGGTCTGTGGTTTGTGGTTTGTAGTCTTTGGTTTGTCGGTGGTTGGTAGTTGCTTTTTATTTAAAACACCTTCCTGCCAAAACGCAAATGCGCCAAAGACAAATCCAACCACAAATATTGGAGTATTGGTCATTGGCGCATGGGTTTATCTAGTGTTTAGGGAAGAATTATCTTTCAACCACAGACTACAGACTACAAACCACAGACTACTACAGTGTTCTCTTCACTTCCTCCTCTTCAAACGCTTCCACGATATCACCCACTTTTATGTCGTTGTAATTTTTGATGGTCAGGCCGCATTCCATATTCG
>JAGWTX010000184.1 GCA_028875955.1 Bacteroidota bacterium
GGCCGGTGTGCAGTTCAGAGGCCAGTCTCCTGTTGCTTTGGACAGAGATGCGGTTTTACGTATCCGTGGTGGTTCTACCCTGAATGGTGACCTGGGACCTATCTATGTGGTAGATGGTACCATCGTTAACTCATTTGACATCAACCCCGATGACGTTGAGACATTGACTGTTCTGAAAGGTGCGAATGCAACTGCGCTCTTTGGTGGCCGTGCTGCCAATGGTGCGATTGTGATTACTACCCGCAAAAAAAACAGTGCCAACGGCCTGGGTGTTGAAATCAACTCCGGAGTCACTTTGGACAAAATGTACATTCTGCCTAAATACCAGAATTCCTATATGGGAGGTGCCAATCCAACACTGACAACCTACCATTGGAAAGCAGGTGATCCTGTTGAATGGAAAGCATTGGAAGGAAAAGGATTCCCTGATTATACCGATGACTCCAGCTGGGGTCCTGCTATGCAGGGTCAGGAATATGTACCCTGGTATGCATGGTATCCAGGTCACAGCCGCTCATTCAAAACAGCGCTGCTGACACCCAATCCGAATAACGTAAGGGATTTCTGGAATACAGGTGTAACTACCAACAACAATATCAGTATGTCTAAGAGCGGTCAGGGCTATTTATACCGTTTGTCTTATACCAAACAGTATATCAAGGGTATGTTGCCCACCACTTCTTCTGACAGAAACAATATCAATTTCTCTGCTTCTGTTGACATCAACCAGCATTTCACTGCATCTACCAACCTTACCTATACTGCCCAGCAGATCAATGGTAACTTTAATGATGGTTATGCGAACCAGTCTTCCGGTAACTTTAACCAGTGGTTCCACCGTGACCTGGATTTCGGTATCATGAAAGAACTGAGAAACCTGAAATCTCCTATCGGAACATTTGCTTCCTGGAACCTGTCATCCAATCCTGATGGATATGATGCCACCAATCCACTGAATTTCTATGGTGCCAACTACTGGTATAACCAGTACACTCACCTGGATCAGCAGAGAAGTGCACAGAACAGAACCCGTCTTTTCGGTGATGTTTCCTTGAAATACAAATTGAACAATCACTTTTATGTAAAAGGTACCGTTCGTAGGAACTCCTTATTGACCAGCTATGAGAATATTCTGACTTCCGAACTGGCAGCATCTGCTACCCAGACCGGTGACTTAGCTCGTTATGGAACGGGTTATAATTCTTACATAGAAGATAACTACGAATTGTTATCCGGATACAGCCAGCGTTTTGGTCAGTTGGATGTAAGCGCTACCATCGGAGGTAACAAATTGTCTATCCGTCAGTACGGATTGGATGCGTCTACTTCTCAGGGATTAAACGTTCCCGGTTTGTATGCGCTGTCTAACTCAAAAGCACAACCTAACCTGTCAAATACACGTAACAACTGGGAAACCAAATCCTTGTTTGCAACCGGTGACTTCGAGTACAAGAAATTCGTGAGTTTAACCTGGGCTGTAAGAAGTGACTGGTACTCTACCTTACCAGTAGGTAACAACCGTCTGGTTTCTCCTTCCTTGGGTGCAGGTTTTGTATTCAGTGAGTTCACCAAGAATTCTATTCCCTGGTTGAGCTTTGGTAAACTGTTTGGTAGCTGGGGTAAAAAACCAAGAGACCTGGGTGTATATGCCAACAACTTCGTATATGGTGTGAATGCTAACCAGTGGGCTGGAAACTTCCTGATGTCTACGCCAGACCAGTTAAAGGATCCAAATCTGAAAGGTTCTTTGATCACTACCTATGAAGCGGGTATTGATCTGCGTTTCTTCAAAAACAAAGTGGGATTGAATGTTACTTACTACAATGAAGACAACAATGGTGAACCCGTTGGTGTGGCTCAGAGTGGTGTAAGTGGATATACTTCCCAGCTGATCAATGCTGCCAGAATCAAGAAAGAAGGTATCGAAGTATTGGTTACTGCCACTCCGATCTCTACTAAAGATTTTACCTGGGAGTTAAGCATGAACTTCAGCCAGTTGCTGAAAAACCCGGTTGTTGCGCTGGCACCAGGTATTGGTGCAGGTGGTCAAACCCTGTTAGCGGGTGGTGCATTCGGTACCCGTTTTGCACGTGCCTTCCAGGAAGTTGGATCTGACTGGGGTCAGTTGATCGGTGGTGGTATCGCACGTAACAGTGCCGGCCAGATGCTGGTTAACCCTGCCAATGGTTTATATGTTGCAGATGCAACCAAACATTGGGGTTCAGTTGTACCCAAAACCAATGGTGGTATCGTAAATACATTTGGTTATAAGAACTTTACTTTAGGTTTCAACCTGGATTACCAGATCGGTGGCCAGTTCTTCTCCCTGTCTGAAATGTGGGGTAACTTCTCCGGTATCCTTGCTGAAACGGCTGCCATCAACGACAAAGGAAACAATGTTCGTGATGCGGTTAGCGCCGGCGGTGGTGTACACGTAGTAGCGGTAAGCTCTGTTGACCAGAAAACAGTGGTAGACAAATACGTGAGTGCACAGTCTTACTACTTTCAGTTCTATTTCAACAAAGTAGCAGAACCTTATATCCACAGTCTGACTTATGTGAAACTGAGAGAAGTAAGTCTGGGTATGAATCTGCCAGTTGCGAAATGGGGATTAAGTAAGGTATTAACCGGAGCTAATTTCTCTATCATCGCCCGTAACCCATTACTGATCTATCGTGAAACTAAAAATTTCGATCCTTCAGAAATTTCCGGTATTCAGGGTGAAGACGGACAGTACCCAGGTACACGTTCAGTTGGAGTTAACCTGAAGCTTACTTTCTAACCAAAAAAAAGAATTATCATGAGAACAACATTTAATAAATATCTTTTGATGGTCGGACTGGGTACAGCCCTGGTGACCTCAACAGGTTGTTTTAAGCATTTGGGTGATTATGGCACGATGAACAACAACCCCAACGCTACAACCGCTCCCATTCCTTCGGCCTTGTTAACCAATGCCCTGAATGGATTGAATACAGGTGTATGGGATCAGGGTGGTTTCAGAACCACTGATGGTCTGTATGCACAGTATTTTTCTGAAACACAGTATACCGATGCATCCAGATATGCACGTACGACTACCAATTTTGATGGTTTCTATTCAGGTGTTTTAGAAGACCTGCAAAACATCATCAATTACAATAGCGATCCCGCTACTGCAGCCACTGCAGCGGCATTTGGTTCCAATAAAAACCAGATCGCTATCGCACGTATCCTGAAAGCTTTCTATTTCTGGCAGATCACAGATACCTGGGGAGATATTCCTTATACCCAGGCACTGAAAGGAAAAGGCGATATCGCTTATGATACCCAGGATGTGATCTACAAGGATCTGCTGAAAGAACTGAAAGAAGCCGTTGCTCAGTTTGATGCCGGTGCAACCGTTCAGGGAGATATTATGTATGGTGGTAATACAGCCAGCTGGAAAAAGTTTGCAAACTCCATGCGTTTGATGATCGCTTTGCGTATGTCAAAAGCGGATGCAACAACCGGTAAAGCTGAATTTACGGCTGCCCTCGCTGATCCGGGTGGTGTGATCAATTCTGCATCTGACAATGGTGGTTTAAAAGCACCAGGTGGTACTTACCAGAATCCTTTCTACAACTATTATGTAGTGGTTCAAAGGAAAGACTATGCGGTAAGTAAAACCTTAACCGATGCCCTGACCAATATGAACGATGAGCGTATTGCTGCTTATGGAAGTTCCAATGTTGGTTTCCCCTTTGGTTTAACCAGAGCTGACGCCGTAAATTTCGCAAACGCGAATGTTAACTATGCCAGAATCCTGGAACCTAGCCGCAGAACAGAAACTTCTCCTACTTACCTGATTACTTCTGAAGAAGTAAAACTGACAAGGGCAGAAGCAGCAGCAATCGGCTGGACTACAGAAGTGGCTGCAACCTTGTATGCTGACGCCATTAAAGACAGCTGGACAAGATGGGGTGTTTATGACGCCACCAAATATGCTGCTTACATGCTGCAGCCTTCAGTTGCACTTACAGGTGTGGGTGATGTTGCCAAAATTGCCATGCAAGAGTGGTTATCCGCTTATCCTGATGGAACACAAGGTTTCTCCATCTGGCGCAAAACCGGTGTACCTGCACTGGCTCCGGCTCCAGGTCTGACCAATATTCCAAGAAGGCTTTCTTATGGTTCTAACGAACCTCAGTTAAACCCTGCTAACTATACAACCGCTGCAGCTCGTTATACAGATGCAACCGGTCCTGATTCTCAGTACGGTAAAGTATGGTGGGACAAATAAGCGATTGACTTTTATCAATACGTTGCAAAAGGTGAGGATTTCCTCACCTTTTGTTTTTTGGGGATCTGATCAATTCGCGAAACCTGTTTTCTATCGGGCATTCAGGGTAATCCCCTGAAGCATCTCGCTACTTTTGGATACATTTGCCCTTCAAAAACTTATTATGGACCAGCAACCCACCCAGCTAAATATCGAGATCAGTGAAGAAGTAGCCGAAGGCAGTTATGCCAATCTGGCCATTATTACCCATAGCAATGCAGAATTTGTAATGGATTTTGTGAATGTCATGCCCGGAACACCCAAGAGCAAAGTGAAGTCGCGCATCATCTTCACACCCATGCATGCCAAACGATTCATGAAAGCGCTGGCTGAAAATATTGAAAGGTTTGAAGCCGCCAATGGTACCATCAAAGACCTCGAACACATCGAAATCCCCATGAATTTCGGCGGACCTACGGCACAAGCTTAGCGCGGTTAGTTTGGCGTTTGGGGTTTGGGGTTTGGTGTTAATTGGATATTTATTCAACCCCAAACACCAAACGCCAAACCCCAAACTTCTTACAATAACCCCTCATCCGCAAAACTAAAATACCCTTCGTTGCTAACGATCACATGATCCATGAGCTGGATATCCAGTAGGGCGGCGGCTTGTTTGATTTTCTGGGTGATGAGTTCATCGGCTTTGCTGGGGCGGGTATTGCCGCTGGGGTGGTTATGACAAAGAATCAGTGCAGTTGCACTATGTTCCAGGGCTTTTTTCAGAATGATACGGGGATCGGCAATGGTGCCCGTTAATCCCCCCTCACTGATCACTTCCAGATGGGATATTTTATTGGCCCGGTTCAGGAAAACGACGGCAAAAACTTCCTGTTTCCTGAATTCAAGCGTTGCACGCAGGTAATTGGCGATATCCGCACTTTGCGTGATGATTTCTTTTTTCTTGTTTCCGGCATTTCTGCGAATCCCCAGTTCCAGCGCGGCTACGATCCGGATGGCTTTTGATTCACCCAAACCCTTTACTTTTTTCAGCACCAGTTCCTGTACACTCATATTTCCCAGTTTCTGCAAATCGTTATCCGTATGCAGCAAAAGTTGCTTCGCGATATCCAGCGCAGAATGATCGGTGGTTCCGGTATTGATGAGGATGGCCAGTAATTCGGAATTACTCAGGCTGTTTACCCCTTTTTGGAGGAGTTTGTTTCCGGGTTGGTCATCTTTTGCCCACGCTTTAATAGAAAATTTGTGCATAAAAAAAATTATTACAAAATCAAAATACAATTTCTTCCCCTAATCTCTATCTTCGC
>JAGWTX010000185.1 GCA_028875955.1 Bacteroidota bacterium
ACCCAGAAACTGCATTACCTGAAGGAAAAGGAAAATAACCTGAAAGAATTCCTGGAAAAAGCGGAAGGCCAGTTAAAGACGATCGGTGATTCGATCCAATACACACAGATACAGGTGGGAGAAGAAGAAGCCAACCTGCTGGAGTTGCAGGACAAGGTAGAGACCAGTAAAATGGATGTGGAAGACAAGCGACGGAATTTTGATGAAAAAAGAACCGGGCTGGATAGTCTGCGCAGCCGTTACCAGCTGATACAGCGAAGCCAGTTTGATGCGGAGAAAAAAGTGGCTGTAGCCGATACCTCCATCCTGAACCTGCAAAGGGCGCAAACCCAGCTGGTTGAAGAAAAACAAAACCGTGAGGCACAATTACAGCAATTAAGTGTTGAACTGGAAGAGAAGGAAACCACACTGGCTGCGCGCAGAATCGATCTCCAGCAATTACAGGAACACCAGGAAAAGACCAAGGAACATATTTTTGAAACCCAATCCCAACTGGAAGTTCTCAGAAACGAACTCAACGAAGAAAACCGCAAACTGGATTCCAAAAGAAATGAATACAATCTGCTGAAAAGCCTGATCGATTCAATGGAAGGTTATCCGGAAAGTATCAAATTCCTGCATAAGAATCCAGAATGGAATCATTCGGCTCCCATTTTATCGGATATCATTTATGTAAAGGAGGAATTCCGCACGGCTGTTGAGAATGTGCTGGAACCTTACCTGAACTATTATGTAGTCAATAACCTGGAAGAGGGTTTACAGGCGGTTCATTTACTGGATGCCCATAAAAAAGGCAAGGCGAATTTTTTCATGCTTGAAAAATTTGCGGATCACCGGGTCGAAACCCATCAGCCTGCGAACACGATCAGGGCGATGGATGTGATCGAAGTGGATGACCAGTACCGGAAACTGGCCGAATACCTCCTGGCCAATGTTTATATCGGGGAAAATGAAGAAGCCATCGCGAACAGCAATGGGGCCGTGGTATTGGAAAAACATGGTAAATACGTGAAAGGGAAATATACCCTTACCGGTGGAAGTGTTGGTTTGTTTGAAGGGAAAAAGATCGGTCGTGCAAAAAACCTGGAGAAATTATCCGAAGAAATATCCGATCAGGAATCCATCGTAAACCTGCTGAAATCCGATATACAGGCCAAGCATAATGAAGTGATCGCTTTTAACGACCAGTTAAAGGAAAACCAGATCAAACAAACCGAACAGGAAATCAACCAGCTGACCAATCAGGTCTTTGCTGCCAAAAACCGGATGGAAAATCTGCAGGCTGCCCAGCAAAACGGTATGCAGCGTCTGGAAGATCTTGAACAACGTCTGCAGGCAGAACATGATGCCATTGCCGCCACCCGGGAAGAATTCCACCAGTTGAATGAACAGTTGCAAACCACTTCGGATGAACTGAAGATGGTTGAACAGGATTACCAGTCTTCCGAGTATGAATACAATTTCGCATCGGTTCAATACAACGAGAACAACCTGCAACTCACGCGTCAGCAAAGTAAGATCACTACGCTGAAACAGGAAATGGTCTTCAAGGAAAACCAGTTACAGGATCTGCATGCCCAGATCGGCAACAACACGGCCCAGTTATCGGAAGCTTCTGCCAATATTGCGGAAAGCGAAAAAGCGCTGATCAGTTCCGAGGAATTGTTGCTCGAAATGCTGCGCAGAAAGGATGAGGAAGAGAAAAAACTGAATGAAGCCGATCAGGCCTATTACAACCTTCGGAATGCTTTGCAGGAAAAGGAAAGTGAGTTGCGGCTGAAAGTGAAGAGCAAGGAAATGATCGATCACCTGGTAACCGAGATCAAAGACAAGCTGAATGAACTTAAACTGCAGTTGGCCGGAATGAAAGAACGCCTGATTGTAGAATTCAAAGTGGAACTGGATGAGATCCTTGACCAGGAAAGAAATACGAATGCCACTATCGAAGAATTGCAGGCCAGTTCCGATCGTATGCGGAAACGGCTGGATAATATGGGTGAAGTAAACCCGACAGCAATTGAAGCGTATACGGAAATGAAAAAAAGGTATGAGTTTATTCTGGAACAAAAGAATGACCTAGTTTCTGCAAAAGAAAGTCTGTTACAGACGATTCAGGAAGTGGAAGCAACCGCCAATCAGCAGTTTCTGGATACGTTTAACCAGGTTCGTGAAAATTTCCAGAAAGTGTTCAAAGCCCTGTTCACAGAAGAGGATACGGCAGATATGATCCTGGTAAATCCGGAGAATCTGGCCGAAACCGGAATCGAGATCATTGCAAAACCAAAGGGTAAGCGTCCTTCTTCCATTACACAGTTAAGTGGTGGTGAGAAAACATTGACGGCAACCGCACTGTTATTCTCCATCTATCTGATCAAACCAGCACCCTTCTGTATCCTGGATGAGGTGGATGCCCCATTGGATGATGCCAACGTTGGCAAGTTTACCCAGATGATCAAGAAGTTCAGTGATAACTCACAGTTCATCATCGTTACCCACAACAAACAGACTATGAGCGCTGTGGATGTGATCTATGGGGTAACCATGCAGGAACCGGGTGTGAGTAAACTGGTACCAGTGGATTTCCGGAGTTTGGCGAATTAAAGAACGGGCATCGCCTGACTGGATACTATACTAAGCTTATTGACAATGACCCTTTCAAAACTGATCGGGTCATTTTTCATTTATTGCTCATATTTTTACAAACGGAATGGAATGTCATTGTATAAAAGGATCAATCCCTTTTCACACCTGAATAATAACACCGGTTTCAGCAACAAAACCAGTGATATCGGAAGTGGACGCTTTATCAATAAGGATGGTTCCTATAACCTCCGGAAAGAGGGCATGCCATTCTGGAAACGGATCAGTGTGTTTCATGATATGCTCAACCTGCCTTCCTGGAAATTCACATCTGTTATTCTGCTATTCTATGTATTGATCAATCTCCTTTTTACGGCCCTTTATTTTTTAATGGGACCGGATCAGATTACCGGCTTACCCAATCTGAGTAGCTGGCAATTGTTCAGGGAACTCTTTTATTTCAGTACGGAAACACTTACCACCGTTGGTTACGGAAGGGTAAACCCGGTGGGCGACTGGGCCAATATCATTGCTGGTATAGAATCGCTGACAGGCTTGTTATCACTGGCTATCGCCACGGGTCTCATATACGGGCGTTTTTCCAAACCCAGAAGCTATCTCGTATTCAGCGAACAGGCATTGATCAGTCCCTATAAAGAGGGAACAGCATTGATGTTCCGTTTTGCTGCCTATAAGGACAATCATGCTTTGACCGATCTTGAGATCAAGGTTAATTTGGGTTTAAAAGTGCTCGAGAATGAAGAGCCGGTTTACAAATACTTTTCGCTTGACCTGGAAAGAACCCGGGTGGAAACCATGCCCATGAGCTGGACAGTGGTGCATCCCATAACAGAAACCAGTCCATTTTTCGGCTTCACCGAAGAAGATATGAAAACAGCCGATGTGGAATTATATGTGATGCTGCGTGGGTTTGATGATGTGTTTTCCAATTATGTGCAACAAAGGACCTCGTATACCTATTCAGAGATCCTCTTTCATAAGAAATTTATTCCCATGTTCCGGGAAAGTGAAGATGGACAGACCACTATCCTGGAATTGCAGAAATTAAATAGGTTCCGGGATATAGAACCGGTATAATTTAGCAGTGCCCAAACATTACTCATTTATAATCCGCCGAATTGTATAAATCCATCACGATACTTTTCATCGTCTGTTATTGCTGTTATCTTTTGTTTTCCCGGCAACCGGATTATTTTGACGGGGAAAAAGCACCGGCAGTCATCCATTTTATACAGGATAGTGCTTCAAAAAATCTGATTCCAATGGCTCAGTTCTCGGATGGCCATCATGCGTTTTCGGTGGATGCAAGATATGTTTTGCGGAATTGGAAGGAGGGGGAGCGGACAGAAGTGATTTATGAAACGGATAAGCCGAACCATGCTGTGGTGTATCTTTTCTGGGGTTATTGGATTCGATGGGGGGAGGTTTTGATCACCTTGCTGGTATATGCCGCCCTTTTTCAGATCGCCATTTCCGTAACCCAAAACCCTACGGCTGAATCATTGCTGGAACAACTGGAAGGACCCAGCCAGGAAAAAAAGCGAAAATATCTGGAGTAAAAAGTTTAGGGAAGATGCCGTTTGATCTCTTTTTCAACATCCCGGTTTTTGATCGTTTCCCTTTTGTCGTGCAGCTTCTTACCTTTTCCCAGGCCAATCTCAATCTTGACCAGGTTCCTTTCATTGAAAAATACCCTCAACGGTACGATTGTCAGTCCCTTTTCTTTTATCTGTGTCTGTAGTTTTTTCAACTCCCTTTTGGTGAGCAGCAGCTTTCTGTCATGCACTTCAATATGATTATTGGCAGTTCCATGGGTATAGGAAGCGATGTACAAGCCCCTTACCCAGAGTTCCCCATCATCAAACAGGCAGAAAGCATCGTTGAAACTCAGTTTACCGTCACGGATGGATTTCACTTCCGTCCCCATCAAAGCGATGCCCGCTACATATTTATCTTCTATGTAGTAATGAAAATAAGCCTGCCTGTTGTTCATTTCATTTGCCATGAAGGAAGAAGCGGGTAATAATAGGTAAAACGAATACGGATTATAGGTTCCGGTCACTAATGCTGAAAGAGCATGATCAATTGGGCCAGTTTTGCTTTCAGTTCTTTCCTGTCAACAATGAAATCCAGAAAACCATGTTCGAGCAGGAATTCACTTCGCTGGAATCCTTCGGGCAGGTCTTTTTTAATGGTCTCCTTGATAACCCTCGGACCGGCAAATCCGATCAGGGCTCCCGGTTCTGCAATATTCAGATCGCCCAGCATACCAAAGCTGGCAGAAATACCACCGAATGTCGGATCCGTTAAAAGGGAGATATAGGGTAGTTTGGCATCACTGAGCTGGGAAAGCTTGCCGCTTGTTTTTGCCAGTTGCATCAGGCTGAAAGCACTTTCCATCATTCTTGCGCCCCCGCTTTTGCTGATCACCAGATAGGGGAGTGAATGCTGGATACAATAATCCACCGCACGGCTGAATTTTTCACCCATTACGCTACCAAGGGAGCCTCCGATAAATTCAAAATCCATACAGGCAACTACAAGACCCTGTCCGTTCACATTGCCCGTAGCCACACGCATGGAATCCTTCAGATCGGTTTTTGAATGAATATCATCCAGTCTTTTCTGGTAGGGTTTCAGATCGGTAAAACCCAGGGCATCCTTGCTGATGATATTGTCGTATAATTCAGTAAAAGCCTTATCGTCAAAAATGATGTCAAAATATTCATCACTGCCTATGCGGTGGTGATAATTGCATTTCGGGCATACATACAGGTTCTCTCTTAATTCGCTGGTGGTACAGATATAGTTACATTCGGGGCATTTGTTCCAAAGACCCTCCGGGGTTTCTTTTTTATCTGCGGTTGATGTCAATATTCCCTTCCTGATACGCTTGAACCAACGGGGTTTTGCCGGATCACTTCCCTGACTTTCGTCACCAGTCAGGTTTGCTTCAAAA
>JAGWTX010000186.1 GCA_028875955.1 Bacteroidota bacterium
TAAAGAAAACCTCTCATTTCAGAATCGTATGGTAAAATGCTGTTTTATGGTCAATTCTTTCCGGAAAAATACAAGTCCGATAAAGAATAAATCAATACTCAAAGTTACGGCAGGATCTTTCTTGATTTCATCCCAGGCCTGTTCCATTTCCCTGCTCCAGTGTATGTCATCAAATATCAGGATAGCATATTCATCCAGATAAGGCAATATTTCGCGGTAATACCGAAGAGTGGGTTCATACCGGTGGTTCCCATCTATAAATACAAGATCCACTTTACCCGCTTCTGACAACGTTGGTTGTAATGTATGATCAAAATTCCCTTCAACTAAAGTAATATTCTGCAGACCCAGTCTGGTAAACAGATCCCTGGCTTTGCCGGCTATGGCAGGAGCCCCTTCCATCGTGATTACTTTCGAAGATATCCTGGCTGATGCCATATAAGCAGTTGAGATGCCCAGGCTGGTGCCTAATTCAAGAATGGTATCAGGCGCGAAATGATCTACGATCCTGAATAATAACTGACTGAATTTTTTGGGTTTTAGAGAGGATGCGGCAATATCTTTTATCCTTCGCAAATTGGGTTTTGCGACCCTGGAACCTGCACCATAGTCATCAACCAAAATGGAATTGCCATCATGCAGCAGGCTTTCTCTTTGTATTTCTATATCTGAAAAGGCATAAAAATTCCGGTCATCATTCAGCACTTCGGTTATGAATGAGAAGACAAAGGGCGAATGCACCCCATGCCCTTTCCCATTGGAAGCTGTCAGGTAATACCGCAGATAACGTAGTCCTAATTGAAAACTTGAATACATGGATTAATTGCGTGTGGAATCAGGCATTTTGTGAAACAGCCAAAGTAAGGCATAAGCGGTAGAAAACAATGAAAGATATGCAGGTATCTTTATCCATAACAGATACAGGTTCCAGTATTGGAATGGCGAATGCCAATACAGTAAAACAATCATGAGCAGGGAAAATAGCAGGTTTTCCCTTACTTTTTTTAGTAATGCAAAAAAGGGCAATACCATAACAACAGACAAACGAATCAGTGCAAAACCCGGATCTTCCTGGTTTTTTCCCTGTAACGATGGAAAAAGCGAACTGAGTTGATATAAACCGATGAGCTGTCTGATTAAAAAAACCGAATAGCCTATTAACAGGAGATTGGAGACTGCAATGAGCCGGTGATAGGTATCGGCCCTATTTGAATGAATGCGTTGTAAAGCAAGCAACAAAGGGAGCGTACAGATATAAGCAATTTGAATAAACGAAAGATACATGATCAGGATTGCTTTTTCTCCCAACGCTGAAAATGAAATGGATAAGCGTGTTTTTCATCTGCTGCATGATTTTCTTCAGCAACCATTTCAAAAACGGCAGGGTCTATCGGCGGGAAAAAGGTATCGCCTTCCAATATCGCATCTATTTTTGTAAAATAAATTCTGTCTGCCAACTGCATACCTGCTGCAAATATCTCTCCGCCCCCGATAATAAAGGCATCCTGGTAATCCTGTGCTTCCGCCATTGATAAGGCATCCTGTAGCGAATGAACCACTTTTACCCCCTCCGGGTTCCAGTCGGTTTTCCGGGTAATCATAATATTCAGCCTCCCGGTCAGCGGTTTGCCCAGTGAAACATAGGTCTTGCTCCCCATAATCACCGGCATTGCCCAGGTCGTATTTTTAAAGAATTTCATGTCTTTGGGCAGACTCCACAACAGCTGGTTGTCTTTGCCGATTACGTGATTTGTTGTTGCAGCTACGATCATTGAGACTACCATGGACCGAATGTTTAGAAATGAGCAAAGTATACAAAAACCTTAAATGGCAACCGGCGCTTTGATAGGGGGGTGATATTGATAATTTTCCAATGTGAAATCTTCAAACTGAAAATTGAAAATATCTGTAACTTCTGGATTCAGTTTCATGGTTGGTAAGGCAAAAGGCGTTCTGCTTAGCTGTAACTGCACTTGTTCCAGGTGATTATTGTAGATATGCACATCTCCGAAACTGTGTACGAAATCACCATACTGCAATCCACAGACCTGTGCAACCATCATGGTTAATAATGCATAGGAAGCGATATTAAAGGGTACCCCCAGGAACACGTCTGCACTTCGTTGATACAACTGACAACTGAGTTTGCCTTCGGCTACGTAAAACTGAAAAAGGGTATGACAGGGCATCAATGCCATTTTGGGCAGTTCCGCCACATTCCAGGCGCTAACGATGAGCCTGCGGCTATCCGGATTCTTTTTGATTTGTCCGATCAGATCTGCAATCTGATCAATGGTGGTACCATCTGCCCCCTCCCAGCTACGCCATTGTTTACCATAGACAGGGCCCAATTCCCCGTTTTCATCCGCCCATTCATCCCAGATACTTACTTTATGTTCCTGTAAATATCGGGTGTTGGTATCACCTTTCAGAAACCAAAGCAATTCGTAGATAATACTTTTCAGGTGCAGTTTTTTGGTGGTCACCATCGGGAAACCTTCCGCCAGGTTAAAACGCATCTGGTAGCCAAAACAACTGATCGTGCCGGTTCCGGTTCGATCCGTCTTCTGAACACCCTTATCTAGAATATGCCTGAGTAAATCATGGTATTGCTGCATAGGCTGCAAAATACACATCAATTGGTGATGGGGAAAGGAATGATAATCACATTGGGGAGAATCTGTGAATTGTTACCCTTTTCTTCGCTTCAGCTCCTTGTTGATCAGGGTCAGTTCCCGGCCGGTCTGTCCGCTCACACTGCTGTTTTCCTGAGCACGACGCATCAGATAGGGAACCACATCACGGATGGGGCCAAATGGCAGGTATTTGCTCACATTAAAGCCTTCCTTGGCCAGGTTGAAAGTGATATTATCACTCATGCCATACAATTGCGAGAAATGAATGTGGGGATGATTGTGTGCCAACCCTTTTTTATCCATTAGCTGGGCTGCATACAGATTACTTTCCTCGTTATGGGTGGCTACGATAACGGAAACCGTATCAATATGATCGATGCATAAAGCAACGGCTGCATTATAGTCCCTGTCTGTGGAAGCCTTGTCTTTCTGGATCGGGCTGGCATAACCTTTATCAAAAGCCCTTTCCCTCTCCTTCTCCATATATGCCCCCCTGACCAGTTTTATGCCCAGCATAAAACCTTGTTGTTTGGCAATATCGAGTGACATCTGCAGAAAATGCAGACGGTCGTGACGGTATAACTGAATCGTATTGTAAACAATGACTTTTTCTTTATTGAAGATCTCCATCATTTCCATGGATAACCTGTCAACCGGGTCCTGTATCCAGCTTTCCTCTGCATCAATCAGTACACCGATATTCTTTTCAGCAGCCACTTCACAAATCGTATACATTCTTTCCCGAACCCTGTCCCACTCGGCCGTTTCAGCTTCGTGATCATGAATTCCACTTCTTAACCGGGGTGCTTCATTCAGGGTTTGTAAAAGCCCGAATCTGGCAAGACCGGTAACTTTGATACTGATAAAGGGAATATTGGTTTGTGTAGCGGCATAACTGATGACGCGGATAAACTCTTCGGTTGCATGATCATAACTGTCTTCTCCCTGTTTTCCTTCCACACCATAATCCAGTATCACCTGAACGCCATATCTGCCTAACACTTCCCCCACTTCAGCCGTTTCTTCGAGTGTTTCACCACCGACAAACTGTTTGAAAATTGTTTTACGGATAATACCATGTACCGGCAAACCGGTTTTCATAATAAAAGGCGTTAACCGGGTTCCTATCTGTACAAACCAGGGGAATTCCATGGTTTTAAATAAAAATTTTGCCCCCTTCAGTTCTTTATCTGATTTATAGGCAAATGCGTTGGTGGTATTATCAAAGGAGATATTCATGCTAACGGCTGTTCGTCATGCGAATATCGGTAGACCTGAGGTAAGTAAAAAAGCTTTTCAAAGAAAGTTTCTAATATTTTAGGCGAATCAGATCGCCTGGTGATTAAAAGGCTGTAAGACCATCTCACTAACCACTCCGCTCAATGGTTGCTGACAGAGAAACCAAATGGCCCTGGCGGCTTCTTCCGCTACAATCATCTTATCTCTTTGCACTCTAAGATCGATGGTGTCCCAGAATTCGGTGTCCACTCCCCCCAGAAAGAGATTCGTGATCCGTATATCCGTCCTTTTTACCTCTTCCCTGATACTTTGCAGCATACCAGTCAGCCCGTATTTGCTGGCACTATAGGCGGCAGCACCGGCCATGGGCACTTTTCCCAAAACACCCGGAATATGGATGATCAAGCCTTTTTTCTGTGTCTTCATACTAGGTAGTATGGCTTTCATAAGATAAAATGCCCCGAAGAGGTTTGTTTGCAGTGTCCGGGCAAAATCCGATGCGGTCAACAATTCCATGTTTTTCAGGATACCTATGCCGGCGGCATTGATCACAATATCGATTACCGGCGTCTGAGAAATCAGCTGCTCAACAGACCGTTGAACCTCATGCTCATCCGTGATATCCATGATCAGTACCCTTTCCGGGGGGATCTGGCAGGTAGCCGCCAGTCCATGAAGCTTTTCACTGTTCCGGCCGGCGATAAACACGACAGCTCCTGCAGCCTGTATCAGTTGGGTGGCTCTTGAACCAATTCCTCCGGTTGCACCCACAATTAAAACGGTTTTTCCCTTTAAAGATTCCATTCTGGTTTTTTGTACATCTAAACAATACCCGGATCGTATTGTTGTAAATCCGAATTATTTATTCCCTGAAAAGGACATTCAAAAACCGATGTGATGCCACAACGCCCCTGGAACCGGGTCAACCTTCCTGTATATTCCATCAGCAGCCACGATGGGAAAGGCACCCATAATATGCACATCATCACCTATGTTACCCAAATCAGCATGAAACCCAAACGTTTTGTTTGTGGCATCTATCAGGGCACCAAGACGCTGGAAAACATACGGCAACATCCCAGATTTGTCTTACAATTACTGGCTGCCGATCAATACAGGCTTACAGAGCTGCTGGGAAAAAAATCCGGTCATGCGGTGAATAAGATCGAAAGACTGGAAAAAAGGAAATTACTTGGTAACTGGAAAGAGTATCAGGTTCTTGCCACATCTCTCGCACTGATCGAACTATCCGTATTGCAAAGTTTTGATGGAGGGGACCATACCGGTTTTCTTTGCGAGGTTCTGGATTATAAAAACCTTCGCGAAGGCGAACCCCTCACACTGGATATCCTTAGAGAACATAAATTGATCCGTATCTGACCCGACCCGGATACCACTGACAAAAAAGTTCCGTATCCAACCTGAAAATTGATGAAATTCGGGCATGCAAATTACACATACCGAGATCTACCAATACAGCATCCCCATGGTTCCCTTTACCATCGCCACGGGAACCATGCATTTTGCACAGAATATCTTTATCAGGATACATACGGATGCCGGCATCACGGGTGTTGGGGAATGTTCTGCCTTTCCCATGATTGCGGGTGAGACACAGGCAACATGTTTTGCCATGGCAAAGGATTTTGCAGCTTTATGG
>JAGWTX010000187.1 GCA_028875955.1 Bacteroidota bacterium
ACAAATTCATCCCGTTGCCGGCATCCTTCCAGGGTTACTTTTAATTTGCCGAATTTATCAGACTCCAGGATATCCACCCCGGAAAGATAAAAGGCAAAATCGGGTTTTATCCGGTCAATGAGAGCGCTCAGGTGTTCAGCAAGCAGTTGCAGGTAAGTGTCCGTACCGGTGCCATCCGGCAAGGGCACATCCAGGTCGGAATGTTCTTTGTGAAAGGGATAATTGTGCGCACCATGCATACTGAATGTGAATACCCTGTTTTCCTTTTCAAATATTTTGGCAGTCCCGTTTCCCTGGTGCACATCGAGGTCAATGATCAAAATCTGTTTCGCCAGGTTTTTCCTGAGCAGATAATTTGCCGCAACGGCCATATCGTTTAATAAACAAAAACCTTCCCCTCTTTCCGGAAAAGCATGATGCGTACCGCCGGCAATATTAAAGGCAACCCCGTTTTCCAAAGCATGGAGAGGCTGTCTCAAAAGGGCAGCTTCTTTTTTATTTTATGGGGGTAGTTCTGCACATTTGTGGTTGATAAAAATAGATGAGTTGAGATACAATAAATGAGTTGTTTTTTGTGTCTTTATGGTATGGGAAAACGCCAAAAGCTCAAAGTGGTATTTAAGCAGAGCCATCAAGATCAATTGATGCTACTACCACCAAATCTTGATGAGTTGATCAGTGCCGACCATCCGGTTCGAGTGGTCAGTTCGGTGCTGGATAAAGTAGATATCGGCCAGCTGATTGCAGGGTATAAGGGCGGGGGCACGACAAGTTATCATCCACGTATATTGCTTAAAGTATTGGTATATGGTTATATCAATAACATATACAGCAGTCGTAAGTTGGAAGAATCGGTGAGCAGTAATATCTATTTTATGTGGCTGGCCGGGATGTCCAAGCCCGATCACAATACGATCAACCGGTTCCGGGGCGAACGATTGCAAAAGACCCTACAACCGATCTTCACACAGGTGGTGCTGTTGTTGTGTGAAGAGGGATTATTGAATATCAAAGAGCTTTATACGGATGGGACCAAGATAGAAGCTAATGCCAATCGCTACACATTTATATGGGGTAAATCTATCGGCACCAACCGCAACAGGATCAAAGAGCAGTTGAACAGTTTATGGCAATATGCGCAAAGTGTCGCTGCGGCAGAGATGGATGATACCGATCCAACGTCATTTGATAAGATAGATGCAGAAAAAGTGACTGCCACGATAGAGAAAATCAATGAGGCATTGAAGGATAAGCCTGTAAATAAGGATGTAAAGCAAAAGCTGAACTACGCTAAAAAGAACTGGCCTGCGGCATTGGAGAAATATGAACAGCAGGAAAAGATACTGGGAGAAAACAGGGGCAGTTACAGCAAAACGGACAAGGATGCCACCTTCATGCGGATGAAGGAAGACCACATGAAAAATGGGCAATTAAAGCCTGCTTATAATGTTCAAATCAGCACCAATAACCAATACATAGCCTCCTACACCATCCATCAGAATACCACAGATACCAATACGCTGATCACGCATCTTGACAATCATATTAAAAGCTTTAAGAGTAAACCCAGAAATATTACGGCCGACGCAGGCTACGGAAGTGAACAGAATTACCAATGGTTGGAAGACAAAAAGATAACTGCGTATGTAAAGCACAACCAGTTCGACAGGATGCAGCACACCGACACACGCGACAAAGCCTCATTCACAGCCGGCTCACTGGAATATGATGAACAGAGAAATGAATACCTGTGCCCGATCGGAGAACCGATGAAACATATTGGATGGATGATACAGGAAACAAAGGGTGGTTACCCCCAGATTACTGATAGCTACCAGGCAAAGAACTGCAAAGGGTGCTTTTTAAGAGAGATCTGTCATCAGCAGAAGGGAAACAGGATCATCGAGGTGGCCAATAACTACCGGCGGCTGAGGGACAAAGCCGAAAAGCGGCTGAAAACAAAAAGAGGAATTGAAAAACGTAAACAACGATGCTTCGATGTAGAACCCGTTTTTGCCAATATCAAAAATAATCATCATTTTAAGCGCTTCATGCTGCGCGGAATAGATAAAGTGAATGTAGAAACAGGATTACTGGCCCTGGCACACAACCTGAGAAAGAAAGCAGCGTGAAATAGGCTGCTTTTTGATGAACATCCCAAAAACAAGTCACCGACAACCCAAATAATAAAACCGCCTCAGTTTTTAGACTGAGACGGCCTCTGGGTAATGATCAATTCGCGTTGGGTAAGCGCAGGCGATTGGGGAAAACCGATTTTTCTTTGCTCTGATGGCGACAATGTCTGGTCAAGTAATTTTCGCAGATAGGTTTCTTCATGTGTCCACAAAACAACGGATTCCTCGCAGGGCCCGGGCGAGAAAAGCTGTTCCTGCAGAATGGTTCCTTCATGCAGGAGTTGGCCGGGTATCAATTCATATTTAGCCATGGGAAACCGGTGACCTTCGGGCAGTGGATGAGCGTAAATCGGGTCGTATGCGATCTTGATCATTGGACGGGTACTAAGGACTGGTTGACGATGGCAAATATCTTATCCGCCTTTTTTTTCCTGACCATCGACAAACCGCTGAATTTACTAAAGGCAGGCAGGATCGCCTGCTTATCCGAAAAGTAATAACAGGGAAACTGTAAGCTTTGTTTACCCAATCCCTGTAAACGCACACCCGGATGAAGATGTCCTGAAAAGACATAGTTCCCGGCGCCGGATCCGGCTTCTGCGGGATCATGGACAAAATCAAAACCATGGGTTGTGTAAATACCCTCTTTTACCTGTATGTCTGCTGCAGCATACCAGTCTCCGGTAAGGATATCATGGTTCCCTTTCACCAGCAAAAAGTCCAACTGCCGGAAATCCCTTCTCCATTTTACAAACAAATCCATTTCCTTATTGACGATGCTGTGAAAAAGATCTCCCACTACGATCACCTGTTCCGGCGAATACAAAGCAATTTCGGTAACCATCCTTTGCAGATCCTCCTGGTAAACAGGTTGCGGTACCGCGATGCCCTGTTTTCTGAAATGCCCCGTTTTGCCAAAATGCGGATCTGACAGGATCAGGGTCTTGTTTTCTTCCCAATAGATACAGCGTTGCGCAGAGAGCCAGAGATGCTGGTTTTGAATGATATGTTGGATGGGTGGAGGCATTTTTTAAAAGTAAGTAATGTTCTGGTTTCGGGATTCCTGGATCGGAAAAATGTAATTCAAAGGACTATCCATTATTTACCATTCTGAGAAGACCAGCTTATAATTTGTTCAGCTGTTCCTGCATTTTCCTTACCCGGTCTTCCAGTTTTTCAGAGGAGTAATGATTCCTGTTCAGTCCGTCTACAATGATGGGAAATGAAAGAGGGGTGAATGTCGTGGGGAAGGTTAGCACAATTTTGCTTTGTGAAATCCTCTGCAAAGCCATTCTGAGCCTTGCCTCATCCATCTGCTGGAACATGACTTCCCGGTAAGCCTGTTTTAGCAAAACGTTGCCGGGTTCATATTCATCAAAGACCTTAAACAGGAGAGAGGCGGATGATTGCAAGTGTCTGGCTTTTTTCTTTTCACCCGGCATGCCCTGAAAAATAAGCCCACCGATCACCGCAATATCCCTGAATTTTCTTTTCGCCATTTCCGTACTGTTCACACTTTTCTGGATGTCGATCAATAAATGGTCTGTAGAAAAAAGCGCCTGCACATGGGTGTCATCTACCGGTACGGGTTGATCACTCAATAATTCAAAACCATAATCGTTCATGGATATGGAAAAACTGATCGGGGTAATTTGTCCGATCCGGTAGGCGAGTATGGCACTCATCGCTTCATGTACCTGTCTGCCTTCAAAGGGATAGACCAGTAAATGAAAACCGTTTTTGTCTTCTATCTGTTCAATGAGTAATTCATGGTCGCGGGGGATATGGGATAATTTTTCCTGTAAGGTGAATAAACCATGCAACGCTTTCAGTTCGATCTCATCTTCCCTGAGCAGCGCTTTGTTAAAAGTTTCCCGGAGAATCCTGCCCAGGTTTGCCGATAAACTCATCCTTCCGCCCATCCAGGAGGGTACGATGGTTTTTCGGGAATTGGATTTCCGGACCATTACCTGCATATCCTTTATCATGACCAGTTCCAGGTTTCTGCCAGCCAGTGTAAACACATCCCCCGGTTCCAGCCTGCTGATAAACCATTCTTCAATAACGCCAATATAACCCCCATTCATGAGTTTTACCTTCAGCATGGCATCGCTCACAATGGTTCCGATATGCATCCGGTGCCGCATGGCAATCCTTCGGTTCAGGATCCGATAGACACCTTCCACGATCTCTACTTTTTTATATTCGTCGTATTGCTGCAAGGCCTTGCCACCCTGGGTCAGTTGTTGCAAGACTTCTTCCCATTCTTCCCGGGTCATATCTGCAAAACAGTAGGTCTTTTTGATCTCGGTATACAATGCACCGGGTTCAAATCCTTCACTGATCGCCAGGGTACAGAGATATTGTAGCAATACATCAAAACAAAGCAGCATCGGCTCTTTGCTTTCAATCGCCATTTCTTTGATAGCGGTTTTTAAGGCCGCCACTTCCAATAATTCCAATGAATGGGTTGGCAGGAAATAGATCTTACTGGTCTCACCGGGTCTGTGTCCGCTTCTTCCGGCTCTTTGTAAAAAACGCGCGATGCCTTTCGGGGACCCAACCTGTATCACAGCATCTACCGGTCTGAAATCAACACCCAGGTCAAGACTGGATGTGCAAACCACGGCTTTTAATTTTTCCGTATGCAAGGCTTCTTCCACCCATAACCGGAGTTCGGGTTCGATACTTCCATGATGCAAGGCAATCGTGCCGGCCAATTCAGGAGCTACTGTGAGCAGGGTCTGGTACCAGGTTTCACTCATGCCTCTTGTGTTGATGAAAAGCAGGGTTGTCCGGTTCTGTTCGATAATGGGTATCAGTTTGGATGCCAGTTTGATACCCAGGTGACCGGCCCAGGGATAATTTTCAATTTCATCAGGAAGTATCGGGATTACCTGAATCTCTTTGTCCATTTTTGCCTTGATGATGATACCTTCCGTCTGCAGGGGTGCCATCAATACCTTCATGGCTTCTTCCAGGTTCCCAATCGTGGCACTGATTCCCCAGACAGCTGTTTTGTTTTCACCCTGGTCATTTGCTTTGTGGTTGCCCGAATGACAGTGAAGGATGCGGCTGATAGCCAGTTCTACCTGCACTCCTCTTTTGCTCCCCATCAGCTCATGCCATTCATCAACCGCAATCAGGCGAAGCTGTGTAAACAGCGAAGGATAATTTTTCTGGGCCAAAAGCAGGTGCAGGCTTTCCGGTGTGATGATCAGGATTTCCGGCATCTGTTTTTTTTGTCTTTGCCTGTCAGCGATACTGGTATCGCCGTTCCGGATGGCCACCTGCCAGGGAATGGACAGTTCTGCAAGCGCTTCTTCCATGGCTCTGCCGATATCTTTGGCCAATGCCCGCA
>JAGWTX010000188.1 GCA_028875955.1 Bacteroidota bacterium
TAGTGGTGGATCGGATAAAACCAAATACTATTTATCCGGTTCCTATTTCTACAACCAGGGTATCATACCCAATACAGATTTCCAACGCTTCAGTTTCCGGAGCAATATCGACCAGGTATTGAATAAATGGGCCAGTTTCAACCTGGGTCTGAATTATATCAACAGCAGTTCAAATGAAAAACCCGATGGGAACTCGTTCTTCTCTCCCATGAACTCAGTTACCATTATCGGTAATTTCCACAATATCTGGCAAAGGGATGCCCTGGGCAATATCCAGGCAGTAGGTGAAAGAGGCCGTACCAATCCGGTTTCCGTAATCGAAGACATCAAACAAAAACAGATCACCAACCGGGTCATTGCAAACATGGGTCTGAAATTAAGACCGATAGATCACCTGACCATTGATTACACCATGGGTATTGACAACTATTCGCAAAACGGAACCACGTATATTCCGCCATTTGCCTATAATGTGAATACCGCATTTTATGGTGGTGGTTCGACACTGGATCCTACCCAGAACGGTTATTCCAGCGCGGCCAACAATAGCTTTTTCGCTATCAACCACGACCTGAATGCAACCTATAACATCAACATCAACAGCAAAATCAATTCTGTAACACAGGTAGGTTTCTCTCAGCAATATGAGAAAAACAATTATGCTTTGTTACAGGGTCGCGGACTGGCTCCTTTTGTGCAAACCGTGAACGGTGCCAGTACGATCCTTCCGGGTGTGGACGACAGAAGTGAAATTTCCGTTTCTGGCGGATATGTACAGCAGAACTTCAAATACCGCAACCAATTCTTTGTTACCGGTGCGGTAAGGGTGGATGGATCTTCCGTTTTCGGTAAAGACCAGCGTAACCAGACCTATTACAAAGCCAGCGGTAGCTATGTGGTATCCGGAACAGATTTCTGGAGCAAGATGGGTGTATCCAAGTGGTGGGACCTGTTAAAAGTAAGGATGGCGTATGGTGAAAGCGGAAACCTGACCGGTATCGGTGCCTATTCCCGTTTCAATACCTATAGTTCTTCTTCTTACCTGGGCAGAACCAGCCTGAATTCCAGCGGAACACTGGCAAATGAAAATGTAAAACCTGAAAGACAACAGGAAACCGAATTTGGTCTGGATCTTTCTTTCCTGAACAGCCGTATCGGTTTAACCCTGAACGTGTACAACAAGAAAGTAAAAGATCTGCTGATCAACCGATTTATTGCGCCTAGTTCCGGTTTCTCCAGTTTACTGGACAACTATGGTTCACTTGAAAACAAAGGTTATGAAGTTGTGCTGACAGGTAGCCCGGTATCCAAAAAAGATATCCAGTGGGATATCACCGGTATCTTTAACCACAACAGAAACAAAGCGGTTAGTATCGGACAGGCATTGACCTTACTAAGCACGAACCAGGGAGCTCCGGTTGCCATCATTGAAGGACAACCCATTGGTGTTTTCTATGGCACTTTCTTTGCTTTGGATGCTTCCGGAAAATACCTGACCAATGCAAGCGGTATACCCCAGATCGAAAAAGGTGTACAGAACAGCACATTGACCTATACACCCGGCCGTTCTTCCGGTCTGCCCAGTGGCAGCACCCTGCGTAAGGTAATCGGTGATCCCAATCCTGATTACACTGCCAGCCTGGTGAATGAGTTCAGGTATAAAAAATTTAGTCTGCGTGTGCAGATAGATGCCGTAAGAGGTGGAAATGTATTCAATGCAGATTTCAGAACCAGACAGGGTGTGGGTAATGGTACCGTAGCCATGCAGGAAGACCTGGGTCAGATCCCCCGTGGTTATATAGCAGGTATCTATGCCATTGAACAATGGCGTATCAGTGATGGTTCCTATACCAAACTGCGTGAATTGTCTTTAACCTATCATGTTGGGAAGATCAAAGGATTTTCTGAACTGAATGTAAGCCTGAGTGGTCGTAACCTGATCAGTTGGGATAATTACAACGGATATGATCCCGAGGTGAACGCAGGTGGACAAAGTACCATTCTTCGCGGAATTGATTTTGGTGCGATACCGATTCCTAAAACTTTCAGCGTTGGTATCCAGGCTAAATTTTAATTCATTTATAAACTGATTATATGAAAAAGATTATTCAATCATTGATTTATACGGGTCTGGCAGCGGTGCTGATCAATTCCACCGGTTGCAAAAAAGATTATACCAACCCAACTGCCGCAACATCCGACCAGGTGTTTAGTTCTGCCAAAGGTCTTGCCGGTGTTGCAGTAGGATTACAACGTACTTATGCATCCAATGTGGCCTATGGCATGTCTGATGCAACAGGCTTGACCACAGGTGAGACCATGTTGCTGAATGCAGGTAACACATCAGAGTTCCAATTCTCTACCGGAGGAACCGCAGTAGACGGAACCAACGGATTGCTGGGCAACCTTTGGAGCAGCAGCAACAAAGTTATTTTTGATGCGAACAATGTGATCAATGCGGCTTCCCAGTTAACGGACAAAGGTTATGCAAGCGGGCTGATTGGTTATGCAAGCATCTACAAGGCTTTGTCATTGGGATGCCTGTCTTCCCTTTGGGAAAAAGTTCCTGATACAGTGGGTACGGCAACAGCGGCGTTTTCAGACAGAATGACCGGATTTGCCAGAGCGATCGCAACCATTGACAAAGCACTCAGTGCCATCAGTGCGAATCCGATCAGCGCCTCTTTCCTGACAGACGTACCTGCCGGGGTGGATATTCAGAATACCCTGTATGCTTTGAAAGCGAGATATGCTTTGTTCTCAGGCAGCTATGCAGCCGCGCTGGCAGCAGCCAATGCAGTTGACCTGACCAAAAAATCTGTCATGAATTTCGAAGCTGCGAATGCCAACCCCATCTACAGTTCCGTAACCTCTACCAACAACGTGTACCAGCCGGTGGATTCCACCCTGGGTTTGCCAGCAGCACTGGCGCCGGATCTGGCTGACAAAAGAATTGCATTCTATACTCAGATCAACCCTACCATCAACCCACGTTTCCGGTTGAATGGTTTCTGGATCAGTGCGACAACTGCCATTCCGCTGTATTTCCCCGGTGAGATTACCCTGATCAAAGCAGAATGTTATGCCCGTCAGGCAACCCCTGATCTGGTAAACGGAACTGCAGAACTCAATAAGGTAGTTACCAAGAAAGCGGCAAACGACGCGTTGGGAATCGGCGCTGATCTGCCAGCTGTTACACCCGCTTCTGCAGCACAATTACTCGACCAGATCTACCGCAACCGTTGCATAGAATTATACCTGTCCGGTATGAAACTGGAAGATATGCGCAGATTCGGCAGACCCCTGACTGAACGGAAAAGAAACCTGTTCCCTTATCCATTCCGGGAAAGGGACAGTAATCCGAATACGCCCGCAGATCCCAGTTTTTAATTGACCTATGTTACTAAGAAAAAAACCCGCTGATACTGGCGGGTTTTTTCTTTGGTAACTTCGCCGGGAATTCTAAAATTGTAAATAGCCGAATATTTCCGGGCCGGGCATATCGGTATAAAAATGAGAACAGATGGACCCCGAATCTTCACAATGCAAAATCCGGATGGCAACGGAAAAGGACATCCCCCTGTTGGATGTATTGGTCAATAGTGCCTACCGGGGTAACTCTTCCAGAAAAGGATGGACAACCGAAGCCGATTTACTGGATGGGATCAGAACTGATCCGGAAACCTTACGGAATATGATCCAGGAAACCTCTTCGGTTATATTCCTGCACATCGGCAACCAGGACCGGATCCAGGGATGTGTCTATCTCAAAAAAAAAGGTTCCCAGCTCTATCTGGGCATGCTGACGGTTTCTCCCCTTCTTCAAAACAAAGGGATCGGAAAGCAGTTGTTAGACTCAGCAGAAAAACACGCCAAGCAAACAGGTTGCCGGTCAATTGTCATGACAGTGATTTCGGTCCGGACAGAACTGATCAACTGGTATCAGCGCAGGGGATATTTCCCCAATGGAAAAACCATGCCCTTTTTTACGGATACAAAATTCGGCATACCCAAACAACCCCTTGAATTCATTGAAATGGAAAAACAGTTGATTTGAGACAGCAGATCCGGTAACCCCTGTTAAAATTGACCCTTCCCCACCCCATTTGTGTTTCATTACGTATTGATTAATTATCTTCAGACTGATATCAAAGCGTTGAAGATCCTTTACACGTGCAATGACATTGGCTATCTATGTATAAATGGGTGATTTTTGTGTTGGTGATTTTTTTGCGTTCACCTGAATTGCAAGGCCAGGAGAAAACCTCCGCTGATACCGTATTTTTTTTAGCGAAAAAGAAGGGTTTACTGGGAAAGATCGGCAAGAGCTTATCTGTCAATTACCCTGATATATTGTTACCTGAGGAAGGTGCTGTAAAAAACGAAGCCGTATTCAACCCCTTTCGGGGAAAGATCATCAGAAAGATCTTACTGGAACAAGCCGGTTTTAATAAATCCGTCAATGATACCAGTCTTGAAATCAGAAACCTGTTTAATGACATCGGTAATAAACTTCACCCAGGGACAAAAGAGAAAGTCATAAAAAGAAACCTGTTTTTTTCACCGGGAGATTCCTTATACCCCTATCTCCTGGCGGATAATGAACGTTTTTTGCGGGAGTTGAGCTATTTACAGGATGCCCAGATCCTGGCCAGGGAAATACCCGGTGAAACCGATTCGGTAGATGTCATCATTATTACCAAGGATGTGTTTCCGCTGGGTGGCAGCCTGGAAGAAGGCTCTGAAAAATCAGCCAGTTTTGAAGTGAATGATGATAACCTGCTGGGAAGCGGAAACAAAATCAGGGTCAGGAACCTGATTGACGCATCCAGAACCCCCAGTTATGGTTTGGGTTTTGAATTCCTCAAAAGGAATATTGCCGGAAGTTTTATCAATCTCACAATGGGTTACCGGAATGAATCACCCGCTTTTAACAGCCTGCGGCGGGAAGAAAACAACCTGTACCTGCTGGGAGACCTGCCCCTGGTGAGCCCCTATCATGCCTGGACAGGCGGTTTTGAGATCGCGCGTCATTTTACACGGAATGGCTATTTGAGTGATTCTTTATATCAGTCAGATTTTAAATACAGTTACCGGATCTTTGATGGTTGGGTGGGTTATAATATCGGCGCCAGAAAACAACTGACCCAGAATTTCAAATCGAGGTTAAAAAGGGTCATCGCCCTACGCGGAATTCACCGGAGTTTCCTGGCAATACCTACGATGTATCAAACAAAATATGACAGCCGTTATTCCAATCTGGTATCCGTTCTGGGATCACTGACACTTTTTGAACAGGATTATTACCATACCAATTTCCTGTACGGGTTTGGCCGGAATGAAGACGTTCCGGAAGGATTTAGTATTTCGTTTGTAGGCGGGTGGACCAACCGGAATGATATTTCAAGACCCTATGCGGGTTTTGAATATAACCGAAACTATTTCTCACAAAGAAAAAACTATATCAACTATACGCTAAGGCTGGGTAC
>JAGWTX010000189.1 GCA_028875955.1 Bacteroidota bacterium
CTTTTGAAAGAAGGACAGTTTGAGAATGTTCTGGTATTTGAACTGCGTGGCTGCCGCATTTTCCTGCAGGATATGGGTTAAGCCGAAAACCAGGTCATCATGCCCGTTTACCGAATAACTGAACCCGGTGAAGATCCGGTTCTGGTCAAACAGGTGATTGGATGCCCCCGGTTCATAATACAGGTACAATTCATCCCCCAGTGCCATTGCCAGCGAATGCGCTATCAACCCCTTTTTGGAAAATGGGATCGTTGCAAAAAAATTATACCTGACCTTGTACAGGAATGAATAACTGTCGTTGGTAGCATAATCATTCAGTACCTCTTTTTTGAATTTTTCTTCCAGGCGTACCCATTGCATGATCTTGGATTTGCCCGGTCTGACAAACCACTGGTATTGCTGCCATGCATGATGTTCCGGTACTGAAATAAATTTATGGTTATCTCCCGGCAGGTAACTGGCATATCCATAACCTACGGTGTACTTGTTGTTTTTTTTATTGTAATACGTACCGCCGATCCGGAACAAATATTGGGATACCCCATTGAAATAATGTTCCTGTGAATGGGCTTCAGCATCCATCCATAAACCAAAATGACGGGATATCCGGGTTTGGAGGTTATAATTAGCCCAGCTTTGGAATTCAGCAACCAGGGGTTTGTTTTGTCCGCTGGCGTACATGGAAAAAAACAGGAAAATAAGCAGAATCTGGTTTCGCATGCAAAATGTCCAAGGCTGTAAGAAAGATGAACACAAGTTACGGGTTTCAATAAAGGAATGGTCATTTAGCGACCGATAATCTTGCCAGAAATAATCAAGAAACGATATCCAACCATCAGCCGGATTTCGTAGCGAAAAAAGATTCCTGAGAGAAACAATGAAGATGAGAAATCCCTTGAAGGAAGCAAAGAAGGCTTGTCAATTCGGGTTTTACAAGATTAATAAACATATTATTTTATTATAATATATTACATGATTATATTCAATAATTAGAATAAATTAAGGTTTTCATAAAACTGATCCCCGCTCATTAAATTATCATTATCATTCTGCAAATTTGTAGTCATAGAAAAAACTTTACACAATGATGCATCGGGGGATTGTCTTAGCCATCGTGGCATGGCCACTGTTTCTGTATCAGGGTATGGCCCAATCTGATGTACCCAGGGGATGGCATTTATTGGATTATTCGCATGACTCGCTCTATGGCATCAGTATCAACCAGGCTTATCAATATCTTCAAAACAAACACAAATCACCCAAACAGGTCATCGTTGCTGTACTCGATTCCGGCGTGGATACCACGCATGAGGACCTGAAATCCGTTTTATGGCATAACCCCAAAGAAATACCCGGTAATGGCATTGATGATGATGGCAATGGGTATGTAGACGATGTTTACGGATGGAATTTCCTGGGTGGGAAAGACGGCAGGGACCTGATCAAGGCCTCGGATGAAAGATCCCGGATTTATCACCGTTTGAAATCAAAATATACCAGCACTTCCTTTGACAGTTCTGACTTGAGTCCAAAAGACAAGGAACAGTACCGTACCTGGAAAAAAGCGGCCAGCGAACTCAATTTCAGTTCTGATGACCAGGTTGAATTGTTGTTTGTGGAAGTGACCGCCAAAGCACTGAAACGTCACGACAAGGTACTCAGGAAGGAAATGAACTGCGAGGAATATACCGGAGAGAAACTGGCACAATTTCAACCTACTGACCGGGAAGGCCGGGAAGCTAAATTCGGTTATCTCACCTGTCTGAAAATGATTGGTGTGGATATGGACGAAAAAAACACCAATATCCTCGAGGATCTGGATGAATACATTGATGGCAAAAAAGCCTCCTTTGAATCAAAAGACGCCCCCCCTGTTGATTACAGGGCCCTGATTGTAAAAGACGATTACAACAATCTGTCTGACCGGTTTTACGGAAACAATGATGTCATGGGTTCCTATAGTTCCGCCAAACACGGCACCCATGTTTGCGGTCTGATCGGTGCCCAAAGAAACAATGGTATCGGCATCGACGGGGTAGCCGACGATGTTAAGATCATGATGCTCAGGGTGGTTCCGGAAGGCGATGAATATGACAAGGATGTAGCGCTTGCCATCCGCTATGCAGTTGACAATGGCGCCAAAGTGATCAACATGAGTTTTGGCAAATATTATTCACCGGAGAAAAGATGGGTGGATAGTGCGGTCTATTATGCCGAACAACACGATGTACTCATTGTGCATGCTTCCGGAAATGAAAGCACGGACCTGGATGTAAAACAAAACTATCCCAATCCCTGGCTGAAAGAATGGAATACCAACGCCACCAATTTCATCACCGTGGGTTGCAGCAGCGATCCCAGATTAACCGGTAGCATCACTGCCGATTTTAGCAATTACGGTAAAGAAAACGTGGATGTGTTTGCGCCGGGTGTAAAAATGTATTCCACTTTTCCCGGTGGCAACAAATATGGCAACCTGAAAGGGACCAGCATGTCGGCACCCATCGTATCCGGGCTGGCTGCCATGATCAGGAGCTATTATCCAGAACTGACCGCTGTTCAGGTGAAAAAAGTTATCGAGGAATCCGTATACCGTCCTGATTCCACCATTCTCAGCATCAAACCCGGGGGAGAAAGAAACGAGACCATGCCATTCCGCCTGCTCAGCAAAACCGGCGGTATCGTGAATGCCTACAAAGCCGTGGAAGATGCAGATGCCCTCAGTTATTCAATTGCGAAAAGCCTTCCATCTGCCAAAACTACCCCTGCTGTTTCCGCCAGTAACCCAACCAAAACCAAAAAAACAAAACTGTAATGCCCAAACCCCTTGCCGAAGAACATCCCTCCTATTTTTCAAAATATATCAACCTGGTTGACGCCAATAGCGTAGCGGAAGCCGTTACCATTTACGCGCCTCTGTTACAAAAATTTTATTCCAGTCTGCCTGAAGAAAAAGCCGGTTATGCCTATGCACCGGGAAAATGGACCATCAAGGATTTGCTGCAACACGTGATCGATACGGAAAGAATTTTTTCATACCGGGTGGTACGTATCGCACGCAAAGACAAAACACCCCTGGCTTCCTTTGATGAAAACAGTTATGCAGCAAACGCGGCTGCGGGAAACCGGACACTTGCCTCTTTAGTGGAAGAGTTTCTGGCTGTGAGAAAATCAACAGACCTTTTGCTCAACAGCCTGTCGGAAGCACAACTGGCAGAAACCGGTGTCGCCAGCAATATGCCCGTGACCGCCAATGCCATCGGTTTTATCATTTTCGGGCACCTGTTGCATCACAAACAGGTTCTGGAAGAGCGGTATTTGTAAACGGCAGTTTTTTTCATCAGGAATATTAAAATGTATACCGGGTGCAATCGCACCATTCCTCATCACAAAGAAGTTTTTGTAAAACCGGGTCTTTCAGCACATCCGTATAGTGCATGGGTTTCCCGTTTACCCAGATGGTCTGATAGACCAATCTGATCCCATGGCTATAATCCACCCACCAGTTGACATGACCTGTATACAAGGGCTGAATGGGTTTGCCATCCAATCTATGCCAGCCATAGATCGCTTCCCGATCCGGTCTGGTTTCCCGCAACAATTTACCTGTGATGACCAGGTCTTTTTTTATTCCTGCGATCAAACCCTTTCTCCCCTTTCGTTGCCCTTCAATGATCAAATGATGCTGCCACATGGTGATGGTACTATCCCGGAATGCATACATGGGTACCGGGGGAAGTTTTACAGAAGCCTGTTGATAGATATCATCCACCATTTTACGGGTTGGGAGAAAACAATGAAAGGAATCTGCAATGGCTTGCGCAGCCATGGGCGACAAAGGGATTCTCGCCCAGTCGTTCCGGGTACCGATGGCCAAATAATCGGGAGCAACATAATAACGGGCCCTGATCTTTTTCCCATCCTTCGTTAGCAGGGAGACTTGTATCCTGACAAATTTTCGCAGGAAGGGAGGTATATTTCCTGCTTCGATCTGTTCCATCGCCAGGCTGTCTCTTTCTCTCCAATGCGCGCTGACTGCTTTCTGATAAAACACAGAACCCGCTTCCGGGGAAAGCGGATCAGCCGGAACCGGCCAGTGCATGCGTCTGGTTTCCGTACAGGCACATAAAACAACAAGCATCCATACAAAATAGCTTTCCCGAAAGCGTTGCATGATTATTCTGATTAAAACGAAAAGTTAGTCAAATTACCCAATGGTTTGAAAAGGATTAGCCAATACCTTAGCGGGGTCATGACAAAAATAGGACTGCTCTCCGATACGCATCATTACCTGGATCAAGGGATAGAAAACTATTTTGCCGGCTGCGATGAAATCTGGCATGCGGGTGATTTTGGCAGCACGGGAATTTCAGATGCGCTGCGGAAACAGAAAAAACTCAGGGGCGTTTATGGAAATATTGACGGATCCGACATCAGGAGTGAGTTCCCTGAATTTCTCTGTTGGAATTGCGAGGGGGTAAAAGTGCTGATGCTGCATATTGGCGGGTATCCGCCAAAATACAATCCCCGCAGCAAACAATTACTGGATGAATATCGCCCACAGCTGTTTATCAGCGGTCATTCCCATATCCTGAAGATTCAGTATGATGACAAGCGAAACTGTCTCCACATGAATCCGGGTGCAGCAGGAAAACAGGGCTGGCACAAAGTCCGCACGCTGATCCGTTTTGAGATCAACGGCAATGACATTCAGCATTGTGAAGTGATAGAACTGGGCAACCGATAACTGCTGGTTGAAAACCTTTGATTTTTGCGATTTTATTGTAAACTTTAAGGATAAATCCATTATATGGCAGCTTATCTCAACCGCCGACATTTTCTGAAGGCAAATACCCTGGCGGCATTGTCACTGGGTATATCCATTCCCTCGATGGCCAATGAGGAAGGGTTATTAAGAAATACAGGTTCCGGATCCGGTCTGATCAACCTGGGCTCCAACGAAAACCCATATGGCATTTCTCCGAAGGCAAAGGAAGCCATTCTGGGCATGTTGGATGAATCGAACCGATACCAGTTCAATGTGGCTTCCTTACAGGATTTTACCAAAAGGCTGGCGGCCTATTACCAGGTTTCGGATAACCAGGTATTGGTAACAGCAGGCTCAGGTGATGCCTTACAGATGCTGCCACGCTATTTTACAAATGGCCCTCTTGTAACCGCTACCCCCACTTTTTCCATCCTACCCAATACCGCGAAAAAAATAGGTACAAAAGTCATTGAAATTCCGCTGACACCTGACAAAGTGCATGACCTGGCGGCCATGCAACAGGCGATCACCAAGGAAACGGCGTTGGTTTATATTTGCAATCCCGCCAATCCCACCAGTACGATCGTTTCAGCAAGGGCATTGGAAGCATTTTGCAAAGAAGCCGCCCGGAAAGCGGTGGTTATAGTTGATGAAGCCTATATCGACTTTGTAGATCCACCGGAAAATATTTCGATGATGCGACTGGTGG
>JAGWTX010000190.1 GCA_028875955.1 Bacteroidota bacterium
ACAGTCGAAACTGCCTGACCAGTATACGGTGGATCTGTTGCTGGGTTCTTCTTTTAGCTATGCTTCCGGAACCGGTAAGCAAAGACATACCCATACGATTCTGGTAAACATCAGCATCAATAACCTTTTGAATAAAAAAGACCTTATTACAGGCGGGTATGAACAGTTACGCTTTGATACGGATACGGCCGATGTTTCCAAATTTCCCAACAAATATTATTATGCCTCAGGACTAAATTTCTCTGTCAGTCTGCAATACCGGATTCAATGAATGAACAGATCACAAAACGGTTGAAACGGTCCCCCTTTTTGATAAAAAATTCTTTAGATCAATTGTCATGAAAAAAAATCCATTTGTAAAGGTATTACCCAAATCATTTTTGTTTCTGATGGTGTTTTTTTTATCCTGTCAGAAAAATTGGGATGAACCACCGGTTTATACTGGCCCGGATGAGACCGCCAATTTTACCATAGGTGCATTACGGCTGATGCATTTCCCCGGTAATTTCGAAAAGATCACTGAAGACAGGTTTATTGAAGGAATCGTGGTGGCCGATGATCAGTCAGATAATTTTTACAAATCGGTCCTGATCCAGGACAGTACGGGTGCCATCACCCTTCGATTGGATGGGTTTGGCTTATATGCCGATTATCCGGTTGGCAGAAAACTGCTCGTGAAGTTGAAAGGATTATGGCTGGGGGATTATGGGAATATGCTGCAACTGGGTATTGGGGTCGACCGGTCCAATCAGGTTTATCCGGAACTGCTGCCCATACCCAAACCCTTATTCGGCCGTTACCTGGTTCCCAAATCTTTGCAAAATAGCTTGGCTCCCGTAAAAGTGACCATAGCTGACCTGTCCGATTCTCTTCAGGGTTGTCTGATTGAATTGGCAAACATGGAGTTCACACCAAATGATACGGCAAAACCATTTGCAGATGCGGTTAACCAGGTATCGGTTAACCGGACAGTCAAATCCTGCGACGGACAAAGTATTTATTTGCGAACCAGTGGTTTTGCCAGATTTGCCGGTATCAAAACACCCAGGGGCAATGGAAGGATCACGGCCATTTATTCGGTTTTTAATACGGCCAAACAACTGATTATCCGGGATACTTCTGATCTCCAGATGACAGGTCTGCGCTGTACCGGTACCCAGGCAAAACAAATATTTTCAGAAGATTTTGAACACAGTACCCCCGGGATTCCCATACAAATTGCCGGTTGGAAAAACCTACCAGAAACCGGTGATGTTTATTACAGCGGCAAGTCATTCAATGGAAACAATTATGCAGAAATCAGCGCTTTTGCAACGGGAAAACCTACCGTGATTTCCTGGCTGGTACTCCCCAGGATCGACCTGAATAATTCAACGGATGAGGTGTTGTTTTTTGATTCAAAGGATGGATTTGACAACGGGGGGGATTTGCAGTTGTTGGTATCTTCCAATTATGATGGGAGTGAGGCACCCTGGAAAGCAAGGTGGACAAATCTCAAACCAGTTTTTTCCAAAGGTTCGGTATCGGGTATTGCCGCCAACTGGGTCAGTTCCGGAAAAATATCCCTGAAGGGCCTTTCTGGCAAGGTTTCCCTGGCTTTTCGGTATGAAGCTGCAGACCCCATTGAAATACCGCTTAAAAAAACAACCCTGTTTCAATTGGATAATATCCGAATCCTGGGAAACTAGCCATTCTGTAAAAATTTCCTGTCAAAATACGAGGGGTAAAGCCGGATATAGCCTCATTCTTGTCATCCTGTCAGCAATTCAGGGTTTGGTATTTTCTTTGCGTGTTGGCACTCAAATCAAGTATTATGCAAAAAGGTCAGATACGCGTTCAAACAGAGAACATTTTCCCCATCATTAAAAAATTCCTGTATAGTGATCATGAAATCTTTCTTCGTGAGTTGGTTAGCAATGCCGTGGATGCTTCCCAGAAACTGAAGACCCTGTCTTCAATCGGTGAGGCAAAGGGTGAGCTGGGAGAGTTACGGATTGATGTGGTGCTGGATGCCAAAGAAAAAACCCTGAGTATCATTGACCGGGGTGTGGGTATGACCAGTGAGGAAGTTGATAAGTACATAAACCAGGTAGCTTTCAGCGGCGCTGAAGAGTTCATGGAAAAATACAAGGATGCCAATATCATCGGGCATTTCGGACTGGGTTTTTACAGTTCATTTATGGTGAGTGATAAAGTGGAAATATTCACCAAAAGCCATAAGGAGGGAAGCGGGGTTTACTGGAGCTGTGATGGTAGCCCTGAGTTTGAATTATACGACGTGGATTATGATCAGCGCGGAACCAAGATCGTGCTCCATGTAAATGAAGAGAGCAAAGAATTTCTGGAAGCCGGTAGAATCAAATCCATACTGGACAGGTTTTGTAAGTTTTTACCGGTTCCGATTTATTTCTCTGAAGCAGGAGAAAAAAAGGAAGGAGAAGAAGCCAAAGAAGAAAAACCGATCAACAATACGGATCCGATCTGGATCAAAAAACCTTCTGAATTAAACAAGGAGGATTATGAGAAGTTTTACAAGGAACTCTATCCCTTTAACGAGACACCCTTGTTCTGGATACACCTGAATGTGGATTATCCATTTAACCTCACAGGTGTGCTGTATTTCCCCAAGATCAAACAGAGTTACGAGATCCAGAAGGATAAGATCCAATTGTATTGTAACCAGGTATTTGTAACCGATGAGGTGAAAGATATCGTACCTGAATTCCTCATGTTATTACAGGGTGTGATCGATAGTCCGGATATCCCATTGAACGTAAGCCGTAGCTATTTGCAGGGAGATCCGAATGTGAAAAAGATCAATGCACATATCACCAAGAAAGTGGCAGATAAACTGGATGAGATCTTCCGTACAGAAAGAAGTTCTCTCGAAGAAAAATGGGAGAGTCTCGGTTTGTTTGTCAAGTATGGAATGATGACCGATGATAAATTCCTGGAAAAAGCCAATAAGTTCCTGGTGATGGAAGACACCACCGGTAAGTTCCATACGCTGGAGGAATACAAAATGGCAACCGAAGCCCTTCAGAAAAACAAGGAAGGAAAACAGGTTATCCTTTATACAACAAATCCGGTTCAGCAGGATGCCTATATTCAGGCTTGTACTGCCAAAGGTTTCACTGTGGTAAAAATGGAAACCCTGGTGGATGCGGCTTTTATCAACACCATGGAAATGAAGTGGGAGAATGTGACTTTTGTGCGGGTGGATGCGGATATCGTAGATAACCTGATCGACAAACAGGATGCCGCCGAAACTATTTTAAACAAGGATGAAGAAACCAAACTCAAAGACTTATTTACCATACAGATCTCAGACCTGCATGTGACAACGGAAGTAAAAGGATTAAGTCCGGATACGGCACCGGTTGTTGCTACCCGTCCGGAATTTATGCGCCGGATGAAAGACATGGGTGCGGTAGGAGGTGGTATGACTGCGTTCTATGCGCAGATGCCGGATGAAGTGACTTTAACCGTAAACGGGAATCACCCGATTTACCAGACCCTGCTTAAGATTGAGAATGAGGAATTACAAAAGAAGCAGGTAAGAAACCTGGCCGATCTTGCCCTTTTGTCCCAGGGTTTGTTGAAAGGGAATGAACTTACCAGTTTTATCAACCGGTCTGTTGAACTGATGCAAGGAGAAACCAGGGAACAGGTTGCAGCAGAATAATTAGAAATTTTAAATACTTCATTCAGGCTGTTTATCGAAAGATGGGCAGCCTTTTTCATTTTATGCAAACACGTAATCCGGAATAGCCACGAAAAGACGGATCGTCTTGATTTCAGTTTTAAAAATATAAATCAAATGGTAACTTCAGCGGATGATTGAAGAAAGGGATCCGTTTTTTTCATTTCGTATACAGGAAGTGATTCAGGAGACCCCTGATACAAAATCCTTTGTATTGACGCCACCTGCGGCAGGGTCTGTGCTCTGTTTATCGGGACAGTTCCTGACATTCCTGTTCCGGAACCGAAAGGGGGAGGAGGTGAGAAGAAACTATTCTGTTTCCTCCTCACCCGAACTGGGAGATCCCATTAGGATTACCGTAAAAAGGATTCCCAACGGTGAGTTCTCCCGTCAATTGTTTGATCATGCCCAACCGGGTGATATCCTGAAAACGATCGGGGCTTCTGGATTTTTCACCCTTCCACAGGGAAAGGAGATGCCCGCATCACTTTTCTTCTTTGCTGCCGGAAGCGGGATCGCTCCGGTATTTTCACTGATCAAAACAGCGTTGCATCAGGATCCCCTTGTGAAAATTGTTTTGATTTATAGCAACCCTTCTGAATCCCATACCATTTTTTATCAGGATCTGAAGTCATTGCAACAGGCGTATCCTGACAGGTTCCAAATCGAATTTCTTTTCAGTGATGCGGTTCGGATTCGGAATCGGAGGTTGGGAATCGATTTGTTGGAAAAATTATTGTTGCAATACCAGGTATATCAAAATCCGGGCACCTTATTTTATTTGTGTGGTCCTTTTGAGTATATGAGAATGATCACGATTGTGCTCAGGAACCAGGGATTTCCGGCTGCCAATATCCGGAAAGAGATTTTCGAGATTCACCCACCGGTACAAAAAACTGTACCACCCGACCAGGACAGACATACGATTCATTTATTGCTCAGGGATCAGGAGATCAGCTTTGATACCCAGTATCCCGAAACGATTTTGCAAACAGCAAAGAGATTACATATTTCCCTCCCCTACAGTTGTGAAGCCGGGCAATGCGGTACTTGTGCAGCCACCTGTTTATCAGGGAGGGTATGGATGTTTAAGAATGAAGTGTTACTGGAGGAAGAGATGGCTCAGGGCAGGGTACTGACCTGCACGGGTTTTGCAGTTTGGGGTGATGTTACCATCAAATATTTCTGATCTGTTCCTCCATGCCTCCGTTTGATATATTTTCTCACAGAGGCACAGAGGCACAGTTTTTTGACCCTATATTTTCAGTAATTATACCTATTTGATGCTCTTTTAAATAAACTACTTTGGAGTTCTAATCATATATATAATGCATGAAAATGAAATTACAGGTATAGTCGTTTCGGTCGCCTATGAGATACATTCCAAATTGGGGCCAGGTTTGTTTGAGTCTGTATATGAAACCATCATGGAAAACGAACTTGTCAATACCCATCATTTACAGGTAGTCCGGCAGTTTCCCATACCACTCATCTGGGATAACACGAAAATGGAAATGGGTTTCCGGGCTGATTTGCTGGTGGAAAATAAAGTGTTGCTGGAATTGAAATCTGTTGAATCTATTGCACCGGTTCATTACAAACAATTGCTAACCTATCTGCGTCTGTCTGGAATAAAATTGGGTCTGCTGATAAATTTCAATGAGGCATTGATAAAAACAGGTATTAAAAGAGTAATCAATGGGCATATAGAGAACTGAAGTGCAATTTTAACCCTATCAGCAAATTTACATTCTTAAA
>JAGWTX010000191.1 GCA_028875955.1 Bacteroidota bacterium
TGTTACTTCCCTTAGTGGAAGCAGGATTCCCAAAGTGGTGTTGCCCAAATACCAGGACTGGGGAGATCTGCTCACCTGGCAGTTACAGGAAAACGTACCCGGTGAATTTCCCTATACGGCTGGCGTGTTCGAATTAAAACGTCAGGGTGAAGACCCGACAAGGATGTTTGCAGGGGAAGGGGGACCGGAGAGAACCAATAAACGTTTTCATTATGTTTCATTAGGTCAGCCGGCCATTCGACTATCAACCGCTTTTGACAGTGTAACCCTGTATGGCGAAGACCCGGATCACCGGCCCGATATTTTTGGTAAGATCGGAAACAGCGGGGTGAGTATTGCAACCCTGGATGATGCCAAAAAATTATACAGCGGATTTGATCTTTGCGATCCCAAAACTTCGGTGAGCATGACCATCAACGGTCCGGCACCCATGCTGCTGGCATTTTTCATGAATGCAGCGATTGACCAGCTTTGTGAAAAATGGATCGAAGCAAACGGACAATGGCCCGCAGTGAATGAATATGTACAAAAGAAATTCAAATCGGTTCCCAAGGCAGTGTATTATAACCCGGCATCTCCTGAGAGATTGCCGGAAGGTAACCACGGATTGGGTTTGAAATTACTGGGTGTTACAGGGGATGAGGTACTGCCTGCTGATGTATACGCGAAACTAAAAGCGGAAGCCCTTTCACAGGTAAGGGGAACCGTGCAGGCAGATATCCTGAAAGAGGACCAGGCACAGAATACCTGTATTTTCTCCACCGAGTTCGCGCTCAAGCTGATGGGTGATGTACAGGCTTATTTTATTGACCAGAAGGTCCGGAATTTTTATAGTGTCAGTATCAGCGGTTACCATATTGCCGAAGCAGGGGCCAACCCCATTACACAGCTGGCTTTTACCCTGGCCAATGGATTTACCTATGTGGAATATTATTTAAGCCGTGGCATGCACATAGATGATTTTGCACCCAATCTTTCCTTTTTCTTTAGCAACGGGATGGATCCGGAATATAGCGTGATCGGACGTGTGGCCAGAAGGATCTGGGCAAAAGCCATGAAGGATAAGTACAAGGGGAATGAGCGTTCACAAAAACTGAAATACCATATCCAGACCAGCGGAAGAAGCCTGCATGCGCAGGAAATTGATTTCAATGATATCAGGACCACTTTACAGGCACTGTATGCCATCTATGATAACTGCAATAGTTTACATACCAATGCGTATGATGAAGCCATCACCACGCCTACCGAAGAAAGTGTGCGTCGTGCCATGGCCATACAGCTGATCATCAACCGGGAATTGGGTACCGCCGTTACTGAAAACTTTATGCAGGGAAGTTTTGCGCTGGAAGAGCTCACCGCACTGGTGGAAGAAGCCGTATTACTGGAGTTCGACCGCATCACGGACAGGGGCGGAGTATTGGGGGCCATGGAAAGGATGTACCAGCGAAATAAGATCCAGGAAGAAAGCCTGTATTATGAAACCCTGAAACATACCGGTGAATTACCACTGATAGGTGTGAATACCTTCCTGAATAAAAAAGGCAGCCCCACCATACTGCCCGGTGAAGTGATCAGAAGTACCACGGAAGAAAAGGAACAGCAGATCCAGAACCTGCAGGCTTTTCAGAAAAGAAACAGCCAGGTGAGCGCGCATTATCTGCAAAGGCTGAAAGAGGCTGCCAGAAACAATGAAAATTTGTTTGCCGAGCTGATGGAGTCGGTGAAGTATTGCTCACTGGGACAGATTACGCGTGCCTTATATGAAGTAGGCGGTCAGTACCGGAGAAACATGTAAATAAAATTTTTAAGTACCTTGGGGTGCTTCAATAATCTTACAGACATGTATTTGCTAAAATCAGGTTTCATCTTCTTGCTGTTTTGTTTTGTTGGTAACCAGGCCCGGGCACAAAAAAAATACCCGCGTTTTGATACCAGTATTAAAGTGGGTAAAGTGGGTTACCGGGTATCCTGCAATAACAAAAATCCTGAAAGGAATATTGCGAATATCAGTCCGATCGGTTTTGACAAGTCGATCCGTGATTTCTCTTTTGAGATCAAGGGAAGGATACACAAGGCCGAAGTGGACGACCTGAATCGTGATGGGTATCCTGATCTGGTCTTTTATATTTTCAATAATGATTCTATACCCAAGGGCAATGTGGTAGCTATCAGTTCGGAGAAGAATGAAAACGTAGCCCCCATTTTGTTTCCCGATATCTATGATGATCCCAAACTCAGGATCGGGTATAAGGGGGATGATGAATTCTTCCTGCTGGAAGGTTCCCTGATGCGGCGTTTCCCGGTATTCCCTGTGGAAGGATCCGATACCTCAGCCACCAAAGAGCCGGGCACCCTGATGCGGCAGATACAGTATACCGTGGTACCCGGAGAAAGAGGTTCTTCTACCTTCAGGATCCTGCGTAGTTTTGAGTACCAGAAACAATAAAGAGGGAATAACTGCTTCTGCGAAAAAATAAATTCATCTTCTCCGAAGAGTCTCCCGGAAGGGGACTCTTCGCTTAGCAGCACAAAATATCAAATACACCCCGATCCTCTTAAGAACGCAAAGTCAGATCAATATCCTGTAACTCCATATAAGTAAGCACTGGATAAACACCCTGTACACCTGTATAGTAATACTTTGCAGAACTGTGTGGATACGCTTATCTTCTCCGAAGAGTCTCCCGGAAGGGGACTCTTCGCTTAGTAGCACAATATATCAATTGCACCCCGATCCTCTTAAGAACGCAAAGTCAGATCAATATCCTGTAACTCCATATATGTAAGCACTGGATAAACACCCTGTACACCTGTATAGTAATACTTTGCAGAACTGTGTGGATACGCTTCCGGCAGCTTTACTAAACCCGATTTACAAGGATTAAGATGAATATAATCTACCTTCTGTTTTGTAAAACGCAGAGTTCGGCATTCTTTCCTGTCGAATGAAGGTTCAAATACCTCGTGTAATTTGTTCTTATACCGATCGGTTGGATTAACCCAGGATGCCAGTTGTTCTAATATTTCTGTTTTCCCTTGCGCTTTTAACCGACTTACCAGGTTATATGCCATAAACCGTTTCCCATTAGCTATGAAGGTATTGATAGAAACAGGGTTAGAACTAAAAGCCAGTAAAGCATGAACATGAGACGGCATAATCACGTAACCGGCTATGTAATGTTGTTGATCTTTCAGATAATTAAACCACCGGTAAACGGCATCATATCCATTTGTTATTTGAAAAAGTGGTAACCATCTGGCACAGGTGAATGTGATAAAGAAGATACCGTTAGAAACTACTATTTTTCGTCCTATACTCATTGGCATGTTTATGAAAGTAAATTTACTAACCTGGGGCATGAATAATTGTTCGGATTGTACTTAGTATTTTTACTTATTGGTTTGCAGGAGTTTAGCTTTACATGGTTGAATGGTAATACTAAGCGAAGAGTCCCCATTCGGGAGACTCTTCGGAGAAGAAAATTTACAAGCCTGGGGCATGAATAATTGTTCGGATTGTACCTAGTATTTTTACTTATTGGTTTGCAGGAGTTTAGCTTTACATGTTTGAGTGGTAATACTAAGCGAAGAGTCCCCATTCGGGAGACTCTTCGGAGAAGAAAATTTACAAGCCTGGGGCATGAATAATTGTCCGGATTGTACGTAGTATTTTTACTTATTGGTTTGCAGGAGTTTAGCTTTACATGCTTGAGTGGTAATACTAAGCGAAGAGTCCCCATTCAGGAGACTCTTCGGAGAAGAAACGAATTTAACCTTTGCAGATGCACGAATGCATCATTCGCTTAAACCACAGAAGATCAACTAACCATGGATGTGGTAAACATCGTGATACCCTGTTTTTTGTAGAACAGGTTCTGCAATTTTGAGCAGTTTCGCTAAGCAAAAAACCTGGTCTGTTATTTTCCCCATTCAGTTGTAAGAATTTTTCATTCCGGGCTACTTATGGGAAAACACAATGTATGTCCGAAAGTCATGTAGCAAAACAGGATGAAAACAGGAAAAACATCCCTTTTATGAGATATGGATACGCTGGTTTTGTACTCCTGGGTCTGTATATGCTTGTTTTTACGCATGAGTGGATGATCGGGGTAAGCAATCTGGGGATCGCACTCATATTTGATCCCTTTGATCAGAAAGTCAGCTGGTCAGACAGACCGCAGTATCAACGGATCTGGCTGATCGCTCACCTGGTATTGATATCATCCCTACTCATATACGGTCTTTTTATCCGCTGATAAACTTATCCTTATTTTTTGCAGCAGCCGGTATTTTCCATGAGTTGATCAGTATCTTTAAGCTTCCGATCAATTCCTGACATATGAAAAAACTGGTCCTCGCTTTTTGCATCCTGATGGTTAACAACAGGATGGAAGCGCAAAGTTTGCAACAGGTGGAAGCCAATAAAATCACCCTTCCCAATGGCTGGTCACTCACACCCGTAGGCCGAAGTCTTCCCTTGGGCGATCTGCCCCTGAATATAGCCGTCAGTCAATCCCAAAAACTGATGGCAGTAACCAATAACGGACAAAGCACACAAAGTCTGCAACTGATTGATCCTGTTTCCGAAAAAATTCTGGATAATGTGATCATTCCCAAAAGCTGGTATGGTTTGCAGTTTAGTGCCGATGCCAAAAAATTATATGCCTCCGGTGGCAATGATAACCGGATATTGGTTTACGACATCCAGAACAATAAAATGATACTCGAAGACAGTATCAGCCTGGGTAAACCCTGGCCCAATAAGATTTCTCCCACCGGCCTGGCACTGGATGAAAAAAACCAACTGCTCTATGTAGTAACCAAAGACAATCATTCCCTGTATACCATCGGTCTCAAAACCAAACAGGTCTTGCAGCAATTCGATCTGGGTGGGGAAGCTTATACCTGTGTTTTGTCGCCTGATAAAAAAGAACTCTATATCAGTTGCTGGGGATGTGATAAGCTGTATGTGTATGATACCCGCAGGAAAAATATCTCTGTCGCCATCCCGGTTGGAGACAATCCCAATGAGATCTGTCTGACGGCCAAAGGAAAATATCTCTATGTAGCCAATTCAAACGATAATTCTGTTTCAGTGATCAGGGTAGCCGATCGTAAAGTGATGGAGACCCTGAATGCGGCCTTGTATCCGGACGCACCCAATGGCTCCACGACCAATGGTCTGGCCCTGAGTGCAGATGAAAAGACACTGTATATTGCCAATGCCGATAACAACTGTCTTTCTGTTTTCGACGTATCCAAACCCGGAGAAAGCAAGAGTAAAGGGTTTATACCCGTGGGCTGGTACCCCACCAATGTAAAAGTGGTGGGCAGGAAAGTTTTTGTCACCAATGGCAAGGGATTTTCTTCCAAAGCCAATCCTTATGGTCCCAACCCTTATGTAGGCAGACAGGAAGTGGTTTACCAGGAAGGCGATCCCAACAAACCCAAG
>JAGWTX010000192.1 GCA_028875955.1 Bacteroidota bacterium
TATTTCTTGACAGGTGTGAATTCCCAAACTTACCTGCTTATTAAATCTAATCCTTTTCTAATGAGTCAACAAGATTTTAGCAGCATTATATAGGATTTCCATGAAAAAATCTGGCACTCACGTCATCAATGTACTACAAGCAATACCAGAAAAAAACGGTTATCTGTTTTTACAGGCACCGTTTGTAACTTTTATTTTTTTATATGTTCTTGTTTATTTTATTTTGATTTCCCCCTTTAAGCGATGACTAATTCGCATGCTGCATTTTTTGCAGTTTCTAAAAAATCATTTGTAAAAAAAATCTGTTCTGTAAGATTTACAGGATAGAAAAAAATGGAACGTTTGTGAAGAAATTATGGATTTTCTGGCTGGCTGGTTTACTTTGTCTTTCCGCTACTACCAGTAAAAAACACACCGTATGGTTTTATATCAATAATTCCAGTCAGCTGAACCAGCCCGTGGATCTCAGCCTGAGCATCATTCCCAAAGATGAAAAAGCCATGATGGTTGCCAATCAGGAGTTGAAAACCGGACTACAGGAACTGCCATCCCAAAAACTCAGTGAAGGTGTTTATGAGATCAGGGTTGCCGCGAATCAAAACCAATTGAACCTGTCTCAGATGCTCACCATTGATTCAGACCGATGGGTGATCATCAATTACGAAGTACAGGATTCCGCCACTATCGTACAAACAAACGGTTTCCTGGATACAACCCATTATAAGAAAGTGAGTGGCGATAAATATGCAAGCATGTATCTCTATATAGATAACCGGCGTCCCCCGAATTTGTAAGTTTACCCAATCAGCCTACTAAACAATTTTAGGTAAATCCTCCCTTGCTACCCGGCTACTCTGTTGAATGTAAGGCTTTTATAAAAAAAGCTGCCTGCACCAAGGGGTGACAGGCAACTGAAAATTGGATTTAAACTATACTAAAGACACCAAAAAGACGAAAAGGGTTGCCCGGCTATCATTGCTGTTTTACGCTTTAAGCCATGGCGGATTTTCTGTAAAGTGCTAATAAACGACTCAACTAACAGAGTTATTGTACAAAAAGTTTGAAATAACTAACAGATAATTGGTACGAATCTGCTTATCAAAAAAAATAACCGCAATATTATCTGTATTTTAATCGGTATACCGCTGATATTTTAATAAATTCATGTCCTATTTTATTCTAACCTCCAACGATTGACAAGCATGAAAAAAAAATCCATTAACAAGCAACCGGAATCAGGAAATCAGGCATCCAGAAGAACCTTTATCCGAAATTCTGCACTGGCAGCTGCCGGTTTTTACATTGTTCCCCGCCATGTTTTGGGCCGTGGTTTTACTGCCCCCAGTGATAAACTGGTCATTGCAGGTATTGGCGCAGGTGGAAAAGGGGAAAGTGATCTTTGGAATTTTTACCAGAGTGGCAAAGCAGAAATCGCTTTTTTGTGTGATGTGGATACCCGGCAGATCAAAAAAAGCGTAGAGCGATATCCCAAAGCGAAACTCTATCGCGATTATCGCGAAATGCTCGATAAAGAACACAAGCATTTTGACGCATGCTCTGTTTCCATCCCCGATCATATGCACGCCGTGGTAGGCATGGCCGCCATGCAACTCGGTAAACATGTCTATATCCAGAAACCCCTTACCCACGATATTTACGAAGCGCGTATGCTGACCAAAGCAGCGCATGATTATAAAGTTGTAACCCAAATGGGTAACCAGGGTGCATCCGGTGATGGCGTAAGACAATTGCAGGATTGGTACAACGCGGGAATTATCGGAGATGTACATACCATCTATTGTTTTACAGACCGACCCGTTTGGCCACAGGGTATTCCCTGGTCATCCAATAAACCACCTGTTCCGGAAGAACTGGACTGGAATTTATGGCTGGGAACAGCCCCCTTTAAGGATTATGTAGAAAAACTGGTGCCCTTTAACTGGCGTGGCTGGTGGGATTATGGTACCGGTGCATTGGGTGATATGGCCTGTCATATCATGGAGCCTGCATTCTCTGTCGCAAAATTGGGTTATCCCATTTCTGCAGAATGCAGCGTGGCAACACCCTATGTTGAAAACTGGACCCGTGGTTTCTATCCCGAATCCGGCCCGATCTCTTCTTCCATAACCCTAACATTCAAAGGCCAGGAAGGCAAACCGGATGTTCAGCTGCATTGGATGGATGGTGGTATCCAACCCACCCGTCCGGAAGAGCTGGGTGCAAATGAAGTGATGGGTGATGGAGGTAATGGCGCCATTTTCATAGGAACCAAGGGCAAAATGATTTGTGGTACCTATGGCAAGTTCCCTAATCTGCTGCCAACTTCCCGAACCAATGAAGTCAAGGTTCCGCAAACCGTGGCCCGTGTACCCAACGGAGATAACGGTCACTATGCCGCATGGGTAAAAGCAGCCATAGCCGGATATGGAAGCGATGAAGCCAATAATCTCAGCTCCCGTTTTGATATCGCCGGTCCGTTAACGGAAAGTGTTTTGATGGGAAATCTTGCGATTCGCAGTTACAATATTGTGAAAAAAGATGCCAAGGGAAGAGATACCTATCCTGGCCGTAACATCAAATTGTTATGGGATGGTCCTAACATGAAGATCACCAATTTTGATGATGCCAACCAGTTTGTAAAACGTACCTACAGAGAAGGATACAGCCTGGGTGTGTAGTATTACCCGGCTCAACAAACCAAATAAAAAAGCGTTTCAGTGATTGCTGAAACGCTTTTTTTATAGGCCAACTGACTGAATAATCAGTTTCGCATTATTTAGAATTGATGCATCCGCATATATTCTGCATCTGCTTTCGCGCTATCCAGGGGGTTGGTACCGGTAAAAGCTTCCTGTTCAACGATATGGTATTTCAGACCCTTGCTGTCACCCACTTTCAGGATGGAAGCAAAATCAATTGTTCCCTTTCCTAACTGAACAGACTCATGACCTTTGGCTGTCCTGGCCAGGTCTTTTACGTGACAGAGTTTGAAACGGCCCGGGTGGTTGGTAAACCAGGCCTTGGGATCTTCTCCTGCAGCCACTACCCAATAGATATCCATTTCAAAATCCACCAGTTTGGGGTCGGTGTTTTTCATCATAACGGTTTGTGGCACTTCACCATCCACCGGTTTGAAGGAATAATCGTGGTTGTGATAGGCAAACCGGATCCCGTTTTTCTTACAGATCTCTCCGGAAGCATTGAACTGATCGGCGAAGCGTTTAAAATCATCAATGGATTTTTGCGGCCCCTTATAAGGACAGATCAGATACTTCATCCCAATCTCTGCGGCTTCTGCTGCCTTTCTTTCAAAGTCTTTGGTATTATCACAATGGGAGGAAACGATCTGCATATTCAGATCATCCATGTATTTTTTAAACTCCGTGTTTTTCCAGCCCCAGAACATGCCTTTGGGTCCTTCAAAACTTTCAATAATCCCATATCCATCTTTGGACAGTTGCTGCAGGGTATTTTTTGCATTGGCCGTAAGGTCTTCCTTTACGGTCCATAACTGTATGCCAAAACCAGGTTTGGCTGCAGATCCTGCAAATACACCTGAAAAAGCCGATTTACCCCTAAAAGGTAAACTCAATCCAATGGCTGCAAAAGCACCATATTTTAGAAAATCACGCCGGTTAGTAGACATCCTGTAAAATTGAAAATGAAAAAAAACAACAGCAAAAAACAAGCAAACCAACAATAGGGTTTTGCCTGCCGGTGATCACAGACGCATACTAGGTTGCCCAGGCTTTATCTCCTTTTTTATAAGGGATACAACCTTCGTATTTACCCGGTACTGCTACATAGCGCAGGGCTTGTGTGGCACCCACTTCTGAGGTGAAATATCCAAACAAAGTCAATTCCTTGATCATGCGGAAATAATGTTTGGGATCTTCCTCCTTTTTGGATTTCTGGTAGGCCTTGGCTTCTGCGTCCAGTGATACCAGTAAATCATGACGTTGTTCGGGTGTGCTATCCACAAATGATTTCCCGTTCTTGGTCTTACTGGCTTCATCCAGTTTTTTCATGCCATCCATAAATACCTTCTGGTCTTTTTCTTCGTAACAGTCGCGAACATAAACCGTCATGAATTCGCCTACCTTGGCCGCTTTGGCTCCGGGAGTACTGGTGGCCGGTAAAATGGTTTCTGCTACTTCATCCAAAAAAGATACATCCGTGGGTGAAAAGCTGATACCCAGGTCTGATTTGGTTTTACAGCCTGATAAAAAAGCTTCTGCCCCCAAAATAGTTCCACCCAGGAGCAGGGCTACACTGGAAATGGCTTCTCTTCTATTCATGAGATTGATTTTTTAATTGATTGATAGGATTCTTAGAAATTTCTTGTTTATAGGTTTTGCTTTTTCAGTTCAGACACTGCATGGTCCACTGCCCTGGCCGTAAACGCCATATAGGAGAGGGAAGGATTCACACAAGCCGCTGAAACCATGAAAGAACCATCCGTTACAAATACATTGGGCGCATCCCAAACCTGGTTGAATTTGTTGAGAACCGATGTCTTGGGATCATTTCCCATACGGGCAGTACCCATTTCATGGATGCCGCGTCCGGGGGTGCCATCGCCATCATGACCAACCACATCCTTCACGCCTGCATTGGTCAGCATCTCTACGGCATCATTCATCATATCCTTACGCATTTTCTTTTCGTTGTCTTTCAACTCACAATCAATGGCAAGAACATTCAATCCCCATTTATCCTTTTTCGTTTTATCGAGCGTCACTTTGTTTTCATGATAAGGCAGGATCTCACCAAATCCGCCCATACCCATGGTCCATGAACCTGGTTCAGACAGCGCATCTTTGAAATCACCGCCAATATTCATCTCGGCAATATCACGGCTCCAGCCCTGACGACTACCACCACCCTGATAACCAAATCCACGGAGATAATCGCGCTTATCCCCAAACAGGTTCCGATAACGGGGTATATAAATCCCATTGGCCCTTCTTCCGAAATAATATTTGTCTTCATAACCCTCCACTCTGCCGCTCGCACCCACACCCAGGTGGTGATCCATCAGGTTATGACCCAGTTCACCGCTGCTGCTTCCCAATCCATCGGGCCATACATCGGTTGCCGAGTTCATGAGTACCCAGGCTGAATTCAGGGTAGATGCGTTCAGGAATACAATCTTTGAATGAAAGGTGTACGTCTTGTTCGTTTCCGCATCCAGCACTTCCACACCGGTTGCCCTTTTCTTATCCTTATCGTATAAAATTTTGGTAACGATCGACCAGGGTCGAAGGGTAAGATTACCGGTTTTCATGGCTGCCGGCAATGTAGATGACTGTGTACTGAAATAAGCACCGAACGGACAACCCAGCCAGCATTTATTCCGGAACTGACAATTGGTTCTTCCTTCCAGGGGTTGTGTGATATTTGCCGTACGGCCAATGATCAT
>JAGWTX010000193.1 GCA_028875955.1 Bacteroidota bacterium
CGATTTCTGCGATAACCCGATCGACGAGTCAACCGCACGCTTTAAGGGGATCCAGTATTTCCGTTGGTTCATGTATAACAAACGGGATCCCATAGAGAAGAAAAGTTTTTTCTGGACTTTTTACCGTCCGCTGGTTACTACCATTCTCTCAGATTATTATACAAGCATTCATCCGGCAAAATAGAGCTAAACAAACCATCGATTGGCCTGTCAGCGAATGCTAATGGGGTGAAAATCTTTGCACTAAACTATCTGGCTCAATGGAAGAGGGTTTGGCAATGAACTGGTTGTTCTTCAGGAGAAACCTTTGAAATGCAGCTTTTAAACGATTTGCCTGACCGGGATTGTTTTCGGGTGTGAGGTCCATGTTTTTTTCTATCCGAAACAGGTTCTCTCCATTTAACATAAACCGACCCATGACAAAATCAATCAAATCGTTTTTGGTTTGCATGATGGGATAGGCATGAACATTACTGAACACCCGCGTAGTGTCCAGACCCGTTCCTATCCAGCTGGCCATTTCGGGTATGTTGATCCGATTGCTTTTATGCAACCAGGCAAGCAGGCTGGGTGTAATGTCAAAATGCGTGGATATGGACGCAAACTTCGCTGTTCTTTGTAACAGGGGAGAATAGATAATGAATGGAACATGGTACCTGTCTATCTTACTGCTCATGGATATTTCAGGCATCCGGTGGTCTCCGGTAATCAAAAAAACCGTATTCTTGAAATCAGGACGCTTGCTGTACTGGTTCATGAAATTCCGCAGCGCATCATCCAAATACAGAATACTGGCAAACTGATAACGGTAATTCCTTCTTTTCTTTTTAATATCATCCGACAAACCCAGCTGGTTCATTCGGTCCTCAAACTTCTTCAGATACAGGTCCTGCTCATTGATGAAAAAGGGATCATGCGTTGAAACCGTAAGTAAAACACTGACATGTGGTTTGGTCTGGTCCTGCCGGGTTTCAAAATATCTTCTGAACAGCTCCTTGTCGCCATATCCCCAGGTAAAGCCGTTCTGACTCGGCATTTTCTGATAGCCTGCAGGAAAGTTTTGTTCTTCATTCAGATGATTTATCCCGTTGATTTTCAGAAAATCATCCATGTTGTCAAAATGGGCATCACCGCCATAATAAAAATCAGACTGGTATCCATTACTTTCCAATACGTTGAGCAAGGACAAATGTCTGGGCATGGCGGCTCCCAGTTCATCGAATCCATTCTTGGCAAAGGGGAGCGAACCCAGAACGGAAGGAAGGGCGGCAAAGGTTCTTCCCCCTTCACTCAAAAAGTTTTCCCAGTACAAACTGTTTTTGGAAAGCGAGTCAATAAAGGGCGTGAAGTTTCCCAGATAGGCCCCTTCATTGGTAAATGCCCGGCCCAGCCCCTCCACCAGCAGAATCACAATATTGGGCGGGGTGCTGTCTTTTTTAAAGAAGGGCGACAAAACTTCTGCTGTAGAATCGGTTTTATGAAGGAAGGGATAGTTTTTTTCATCGACATACTGAATATTCCTGGGAACGAAATTTTCATTCTGATTTTCACTCGACCCAAAATCATAATCTGCGTAAATATCTTTTTCAATGGTCTTTGGGAAAAAATGCAAATAGGTATTATCCAGAAAAAACCAAGCCTTGTTCATCGCCAGGTTATTACTGTATTCCTGGCCGGTATTCCATTCGTTTGTCTTACTCAGCAAATCCGATGTAGATGTCACCAGAAAACCGATAAACAACAGAAAGGATTTCCATCCTGAAATCTTCATTTTCCGGGGGAGAAAAACAAATGCCGATACGGTAAGTCCGATGAACAAAACAAATACCAGTATCATATATGGCTTGATGCCGCCGGAAGCCCCCAGTGTTTGTTTTATGTCTGCAAGGGAGTAAGCCCACAAATCAGCTCCCAGTGGTACCAGTGTACGGATAAAGTACTGGGAAAGCGCTATCTGTATCACCAGATACAGGACTGAGAATACCACAAAAGAAATATGGGCCAGTTTTTTATTAATCAGACAGAGCGCGGTAAAAATCAAAAATCCGTAAAAGGCGAATTGTAAAAACAATGCCAGGTCTTTTCCGAAACCGTAAAGAATCACCTTGCCCAGGTTTTGCGCTGTGCCATGATTCAGGTAATCTAATGAAAACTCAAAAACCCTCGCAACCAGCATCAATCCGAAAAGGACGAGCGCCCTCGAAATAAAATAACCAAAGGAACCCGTTATAAAATTCACAAGCTTCGTAATTCCCGGAACGATCTTTCTTTCCAGCAGGGAGGATGCCTCTTTCTTTTCCTCGGGTTCAGATACGGGTGATTGTAAAACGGTTATATGTACTGTGGATTCGGTTTGAAGATTCACAGCCGGGGTAACCGGAACGGGCTCAACCGTATTCACTTTTTTGCTCAAACCCGCCCTTGTCATTTCACCCCAGCCCTTTTTATTGGTGATCAGGTCCCTGAAACCCTTGATCGCACTCCAGACCACAAAGGGATGATAATAGAAGGGTTCTGTTAACCCGGTCATCATCAACCGAAGTATATCGATTCTCCTTTTGTATTGGTTGAAAGTGAAAACCTCCATCAGTATGGCAAAACAGGAATAGAGGTATCCAAAGCTGATGATAAATAGGAAAAAGGTGAAAAAGAAACTCCAGTCGAGCATTCCAAAAAAAGCAAAAATCAGGAAACAGATAAACCCAAAGAATTCAATCACCGGTGCGCACAATTCGAAAAAGAACCAGTATGGATAACTCAGCATACCCAGGAGGTGATACTTCGGGTTAAAGAACATGATCTTATGAAACTTGAGTGTTTCATAGGTTCCCCTGATCCAGCGATTTCTCTGGCGTCCGAGAATCTTAAAGTTTGATGGCGCTTCTGTCCAGCACAATGGGTCGGGAATATACGTCACCAGATAGGGTTCATTATGCTCTTCCATATACCGGCGCATCCGAACCACCAGCTCCATGTCTTCTCCTACCGTTTTATGGTCATACCCGCCCGCTTTTATGGCGATCTCCTTGTCAAAAGCACCAAAAGCGCCGGAAATCAACATCAGGCCATTGAGCCTTGTCCACGCCATTCTGCCAAGTATGAAGGCACGGATATACTCCAGGATCTGCATCTGTGGCAGGTATTCATCGGCTAGCTTTATTTTTACAAGCCGGCCATCTTCAATGGTACAGGAATTGGCAATCCGCACCACACCTCCCGATGCAATCACCCTTTTATCCTGTTTCTGTTCCAGAAAGGGTTTGATCATCTTTAAAAGCGCATCCTGCTCCAGGACGCAATCCACATCAATACAAACCAGGTATTTGTTGGAAGAGACATTTATGCCCACATTGAGCGCATCCGCCTTTCCACCATTCACTTTATCCACCACAATCAGCTTGTGATGAATGCTGTTTCTGCTTTTATAGATCCCCCTTACCTCCTTGGTTGGGATCTGTTCGTGAATAAAGAAATCAATTTTTTCCAGATCAAAGGCTTCAATAAGCCTGGAGAGGCTGTCATCTTTGCTTCCGTCGTTGATAATGATCACTTCCAGGTTGACGTAATAAATGGAAAGGAGTGATTTGACATTCTCAACAATGTTGAGCCCTTCGTTATAGGCGGGTGCCAGCACGCTTACCGATGGCGCATGGACAGAGGCTGCCAGGATCCTGAAATCGGTAAAAACATTCTTACGCAGATGCTTCTTGGTCTCGCCGATGGAATACAATCCGATCAGGATATAAGACAACAGTAGTATTGCTGAATATAGAAATATTCCGTAGGTAAGAATATCAAATAATATTTGTGCAATGGTACTCCAGATCATCTTTTTAATTCAGATTGTACGTGTAAGAGAATTCGCTCATAGGGTTCCGGCGTTTCCCTGGCTTTTTCTTCCAGTACCTGCAACCCGTCGGTGCAACAGCTTCCGATCACCAGTGCCGCCTTAAGTTTGATAATGTCATTGGGATGATTGAACAGACGCAGTAAGGCCTCCTTTTCCCTTTCGCTTGCCATGCCCCTGAGCGCATCCAGGATATACACCTGGTTTGCAAACGATTCCTTATGGATATACCCCAATAACAACATCGCGGTATTTTCATCCGCCAGCCGCACAAGTGTTTTCATTGCCTGGCTTCTTACACTGGCAGATTTATGAACCAGGCATTGCAACACATGGGGTTTTACCGAAAAATATTGGTACTCGTCTGCCAGTTTCAGCGCAAAGATGACCACAGTATCGTTTTTTGATAAAACCCATTTGGGTATTTTTTCAGACAGGTCTTCCCTTTTGGTCGTAAGTCTTAACTGCTCCAGCAGTTTTAACTGCTGCCATTCAGTGATTGGATAGGAAGCCACATCCAGAAACCTCAGACCGGGATAGCCTGCCAGATGTATGATACCGGTTTGTGCTTCCATCCGGACATATTCGTTGATGCTGTTGGTATTCCGATAGATGTTGGTCAGCATATCCATCTGATCCATCATGTATAATTCCTGAATACCTTTCGCCTTGATATGCCATTTTTTGTTCGATTTCAATTTCCTGATCGAATCCTCTTTGAGGCCAAGTTGTATATATAGCGCCACAATATTTTCTCCTACGGCACCTGAAAAATTTTTTTTACACCCGATCAGTTCATCAATGGTATACTGCCGGATAATGGGATTGTTCATCATTTTATAGAATCGCTGCGGAATAACGATGTTCTCTATAGACTCTTCCATGATGATGTCTGAAATCCATATTTCCAGCTTCTCTGATATTCGGCGCTTATATTGGAAGTTCCTTTTCTTATTATACAGGTAGCCATAAATAACCAACACCACGATCGCAATCATAATCCACATGACTTTGACTCCGGAAATCAAATAGTAATCACTGATATATTTTGTCAGTACATTGGTAAAAGGATTGTCTAACAGAATCAGACCTGAGAATATACGACCCTGTAGTATTACTTCGGATATGTGCATAGGTTCTTATACAGCTATACAGCCTTTCTGACCGGCTGGATAGCTGTTAAAGTTAGCTTAATCCATTTATTTTACCGATAGGCTTGCAGGGTAAATCTTATTTGTCATTACCCAATTCTAAAGTAGGTTTGCAAAAGCAATCAGGTATTGTCAAATCAATGAAATTTCAGGTATATGAGTTTTCGCAACTTTAAGATGGTCGGGTATGTGGTATATGGCAGGGGCAGTTTTAACCAACTGGATGAAATCCTTGCACCACAAAGAAAAGAAGGTCATCCCATGATCTTTTTGGTGGATCATTTTTTTGAAGGGAAACCCCTGGCCAGCCGGGTACCCCTTCGCGGAAACGACAGGATTATCTTTGTCGATACCAGTTTTGAACCCAAAACCTCCCAGGTTGATTCCTTGGCAAACGGCCT
>JAGWTX010000194.1 GCA_028875955.1 Bacteroidota bacterium
CCAATGTGCCGGATATGGACGGTTTGGAACTGGCCAGTACCGTAAGCACGGAGGAAGAATATGAAATGGGTGATGTGAATGCCACTCTGAAAGTAGCGGTATTGGATTTCGGGGTGAAGAAACATATTTTACAATGCCTGGTATCCAGGGGAGCGCATATCCGGGTACATCCGGCCAAAACCCCGCTCAGCAGGCTGAAGGAATTCAATCCGAGCGGATATTTTATTTCAAACGGCCCGGGTGATCCTGCTGCCATGCCCTATGCAGTTGAAACGCTGAAAGCCATCCTTCAGGAAAACAAACCGGTTTTTGGTATCTGTCTGGGGCACCAGCTCCTGGCCCTGGCCAATGATATCCCCACCTTTAAAATGCACCATGGTCACAGGGGACTGAACCACCCGGTGAAAAATATCATAACAGGACAATGTGAGATCACCACCCAGAACCATGGTTTCGGAGTGGATCCGGAAGCCGTTCGGAAACATCCGAATGTGGAAGTTACCCATCTGAACCTGAATGATGATTCGATAGAAGGCATACGGTTGAAAGACAGACCAGCATTCAGTGTGCAATACCACCCGGAAAGTACGCCTGGGCCACACGATAGCCGCTATCTCTTTGACAATTTCGTGGGCATGATGACTGCCTGATCTGATATAGGATTCTTTGCCACAGTATTCCTGATCGGGTAATCTTATCCCGGGAATGAGTACTGTGGCACTTTTATTTTTAACTGTATCTTAGTTACATGAAAATCGCGATTATCAATGGCCCCAACCTCAATCTGCTGGGAAAGCGGGAAACGGATATCTATGGGAATCAGCCCTTTGAAACCTATCTGGCTGAACTGAAACAGCTTTTTCCTTCCGTGGATTTCCATTATTTCCAAAGCAATGTGGAGGGAGAACTGATCAATGAATTGCAAAGAGTGGGTTATTCATATGATGGCATTGTTTTGAATCCAGCCGGTTACACCCATACTTCTGTAGCCATCGGGGATGCCATCGCCGCCATAAAGACACCGGTGGTGGAAGTGCATATCAGTAACGTCCATTCCCGCGAACATTTTCGTCATCTTTCCCATGTATCGGGTAAATCGGCAGGAAGTATTTTTGGTTTGGGTCTTCGCGGTTATGAGTTCGCCATTCGCTGGCTGATGGATAAGCAGCCAGGATAAAATTTCGGTACGTTATTTGTCTACCAATCGCATCATGAACGCATCCTATTCAAAAAAAGTGCTCTGGCTTATTTTGATCGTTTCCTTACTGAAACTGATCGCAGCATCCATGATTGAATTGGGGAATGATGAAGTGTACTATTGGACCTATGCATTGCAACCCGACTGGAATCATTTTGATCATCCACCCATGGTAGGATGGCTGATACGGTTAACTTCCTTCAATCTGTTTTGGGTGAGTGAACTTTCCCTTCGTTTGGGCAGTATTCTCTGTGCCGGCCTGTCTACCTGGTTTATTTTCAAGACAGGAAAATTATTGTCGAATGAAAAAGCAGGATGGTATGCGGCTTTACTCTATAACTGTTCCGTGTATACCGGTATCATCGCCGGATTATTTATTCTTCCCGATTCTCCGCAGATGCCATTCTGGACGGGTTCACTCTATATCATGGCCCACCTATTTATTCGGAATGATGAACAAAAACTAAGCACCTGGCTGGTTTTAGGCGGCATGATCGGCCTGGCAACCCTGAGTAAAGTGCATGGGCTGTATTTATGGGCGGGTTTTGGATTATTCCTCCTGCTTACCCGGATCAAATGGTTGCTGAACTGGCGTTTGTATGCCGGTGTTTTTGTTACGGTTATTTGTATCCTTCCCATCGTATACTGGAATGTGATCAATGATTTTATTACCTATCGCTATCATTCGGAAAGAGTGACCCATACAAAAATCGAATGGGATATGCTGGGCAGGGAAATTATAGGGGAAGTGCTATACCAGAATCCGGTTATTTTCATTTTGGTCCTGATTGCCGTTTTTGCATTGTTGAGAAACCGCATCCGGTTTAACCGGAAGAAAGCATCAGTATGGTTGTTATGTATGAGTTTTCCTATGATCTTTCTCTTCTGGGGGATCTCTCTTTTCAATCCCACTTTGCCCCATTGGAGCGGACCCGCCTATATCCCGCTTTTTATCATCGGGGGTTTGTACCTGGAAAAAAAATCGACCCAATTGTTTCCAGCCTTTATAAAAGTAGCAGGCTCGCTGATCCTTTTTGTGCTGGTGGCTGGTATTGCTTTGTCAAATTGGTCGCCGGTAAATTTCGGTAGCCATGCAAAAGAGAACTATGGGGAATATGGACCAACACTGGACCTGTCGGGATGGAGGGACTTTAGTAAGAACTTTGCAGCACTTGTCAAAAAAGATAGGGCTGCCGGAACCATGCAGGCACAGTCACCCATTCTCATCGACAAATGGTTTCCGGGAGGGCATCTTGAGTTTTATACCTCCCGTTTATCCGGCAATCCCGTGATTGCGGTGGGCAAATTAGAGGACGTGCATAAGTTTGCCTGGCTAAACAAGGATCGGAAAACACTGCAGTTAGGACAGGATGCCTATGCCATTGTCCCTTCCAATTTACCCATGGATGTACATGAATCCTTTGGTGTCTATTTCAGTAAGATAGAAAAACCAGTTGTATTTGCTCAAATCAGAAGCGGGGGGATTGTCCGTTACTTTTATGTGTACCGATTGAAGAATTGTATACGGGTCCCCAACCCCATACTGCCCCCGTTAAAAAAACCGGCTTATTTCTGAGGGTCCTTACCCGCATCCGTTTTTACCGGTTTGGGCAATTCGGTTTCCTGTTCTTTTTTGCCAAAAAAGGTTTCAAAGTCTTTTCGGTAGGAGATACTTACGCCCTGTCGGTTTCTACGTCCAAAGGTAACGCTGTTAAGATCCAGGCTGGTCTTATTAAAGACGATCAGCCGGAGTTTTTTGTCCTTCGACAGGACAAACTCAATACTCACATTCGGCAACCATTGTGTACTGCTGTTTGAGATAACAGAATTCCCCAGATTGATATCGATATCGCTACCCAGGGTTACGATGATCTTATCATTGGCAAATGCATAACCTACTTTCAGGTCGATACGGGTACGGTCAAGTTTGTTATTGTTACTGCTGCTGGCAACACTTGAGTTCAGGATGTTGGAACTGCTGTATACACTGGTACCCACATCAAACCGAAGACCTTTGTCACCGGTAAGTTTGAATAGTAAATTGGACAAGACCTTATTCACACTCTTGGTCAGAATCTGTGAAATGGTGTTTATGCCGATGGAAGTGATCGAGTAGGGGCTTACACCATTGGTGTTGCCACCCCCGTTACCCGGAGGGGCAAATGAATTGAACAGGATCAGAAAAGCAACCTGGTTCAGGATCTCATTCTGATCCCTTTCCAGACGGTTCAGGTATTGGTTGAATTCATTATCGGATTTCACCGGGCTGCCCTGCGGGAAATCGATCCTGAATTTGATATCCGGTTTGGTGAGCTTATCCGTTAACCGGGCAATCACATATACATCACCCCGATATCCCTGTACGGCATCACTGAGTTTTAAATTGGATACCAGATCGCTCAAACTCACCCGCTCTGCCGTGTACTGGGCCTCGATATGGATATCGGCAGCATAAGGATCACCTGACCAGCTGATATAATTACCCGCATCAGGCATCAGTTCAAAGGGCTTTCGGATGAATCCCTGAAAATTAAAAAGATAGCTACCCCTGTCAATATTGTATTTTCCCCGTATCGATAAGGGCTCGGTGGTTCCTGCACGAATCTTTAAGGTCCCATTACCATTCGCCTTGATTACATCACCGGTTAGTTCATCAAGTATCACATCGATGGTGACATCATTGGTAGCGGTCAGTTCCAGATCAACGGTAAGGTTAAAATTACTGCGGTTGTTTACTTTTGCCATTTCCGTACCATATTCCTTGAATACGATAAAATCGGCAACCCCGCTTTCCTTACTTACTGAATTGGGTATATAGATTTGCGAACTGTCGTTGGATATGGCTTTGATATTCATCCTGGCATTGTTCTCAGGACCATTGAGTGTAAGTGTGGCTGCTCCAATAGCTTTACCATAGAATTGCTGGTTATCTGTTGCCTTTGTGTCTATGAGCAGGAGTTTGTCTGTCTTTAACAGGAAATTGAACACCAGATTCTTAAATCCCTTTTCTTTCAACTGTCCGCTTACCGTTCCATTGTTATGGTATCTGTCATGTATGGTAAAGCTGCCAAAATCAATACCCTCTTTCGTGAAATCAATATCTGCGGAATCGATCGTGTAATATACCTGGGAATAATTGACTTTCATCCCGGCATTCTGCAAGTGAATCTTGCCAAAAAGATCCGGCGCATTCAGGTTGCCGCTGATTGTCAGATCACCGGTTGCTTTACCGGATATGTCTGTGAACAGGTCACTGAGAAACATGTGCAGAATATCGATCTTGGATTGTGACAATTGTAGATTGGTCGTGAAAGAATTCCCGGTCGTGTCCTTGATATTGTAATTGCCCTTTGCCGTAAAATGATAACCCTCATTGGGCGACTCAACGGTAAACGGTAAATCGCCGGTTTTGTTATCATAAGTGGCGTGGATTTTCACCAGCCCTATCGAATCGGTATCCAGGCGGAACTGTTCCGCATTGAGTTCCGCATTTGCTGAGAAATTGCCTGTCAGGTCATTCAGTTGGATGGAGCCGGTAGTCAATCCCTCCAATCTGGGGTTTTTGAAGAAGATCGAACTCAGGTCACCCAACACCACATCCTGCAAACTGACTTTCAGGTTATTTGCCTTGCTGCCGTTTTCCGGGGGAGGGGATGTAATGGCGATTTCCTGGAAGCCCTGTGTAAACCGGACTTTTTTGGCCTGCACCAGGTTGGTTCGGAATAGTAATTCCCCTTCATCCTCAATGGTCCATTTTTTATCATTCAATACAAAACTCGAAGGTTTGAAGAGGATCCTGGCGCCATCATTCAGGGTAAATACTTCGGCATGCAGGTCTGCATCATTTAGCGTATTGTCTGCACTGGTTTTGAGGGAGACTACCGAATGGTCATTACTGGATGTTATGTTCAAAATAGAATTGGGGAAATGCAAACTGTCACTTACCTGCACATTCGAAATAATTCCTTTCAGCGATAAAGTGTCCTTTTTCCCTTCACCGGTAAGGTCCAGACCGCTGATGCTGTAATGATCATAACCCCCCAATGGTATGGCCGCATTCACCTGCAGTTGGTTTTTGCGGGTGTCCAGGGTTCCGGAGATATTCGCATCATTGAATCCGGAAATCTTTTTGTCAAACAA